>NZ_JAZKVY010000036.1:0-16474 GCF_036624925.1 Stenotrophomonas sp. A3_2 | reverse complement strand
AAACGTCTGCAAGATGGACAATCATCCTTCCTGCAGGCGCCTTCACAAGATACCTGCGCATACTTTCAAAGATCCGGGGAAGTGGCCTCAGCGCCATTCCCGTGTGCTGCGAAGTTTCCTTCGTAGCGAGCCGCCCATTATAGCCGGCTTTTCCGCTTCGTCAACACCTTTTTTCAAGGCCGTCTCACCGGAGTGGACGTTGTTGCCGATGCTGCTTCGTCGTTGGACCCGAGGGTCTTTCGTCGTTGCGAGCCGCCTATTATGCCGGACTTTCCGAGTCCGTCAACACCTTCGTTCGATCAACTCGTTCGCCGGTGATGGCGTTGCTGATCGCGTGCCGTTTCCGAGGAAGCGATGCGTTGCAGCAAGGGGGCGAATTCTAGAGATCCTGCAGATTTCGTCAAGGCTTTTTTTTCATGGTGATGACAGAAGCGCCGCGACTTCAGGCATGACGTACGCTCGAAGATCACTGCGGCGTTGCCCGCGCGTTGCGCGGTCAACGCCGCAACGGCTATCAATGCACGGATGCAACAAGGAGAGACGGCAATGAACATGCAGGTGCGGCAAGCATGGTGGCGCGACCTTTCAGTGCCGGCCGTGGTCGCCGGCTTCATCACCGTGCTGGTCGGCTTCGCCAGTTCCGCAGTGATCGTGTTCCAGGCCGCACAGGCTGTCGGTGCCGACCAGGCACAGATCGCCTCATGGATGTGGGCACTGGGACTGGGCATGGGTGTCACCTGCATCGGGCTGTCGCTGCGCTATCGCGTGCCGGTGGTGACCGCATGGTCGACACCGGGCGCGGCGATGCTGGTGGTCGGTGCTGGTGGCGACTCGCTCGCTGAAGCCACCGGCGCATTCCTGCTCGCTGCGGTGCTTGGCATGCTGGCAGGCTTCTCCGGGGTGTTCGCACGATTGATGCAGCGGGTGCCGATGGCGCTGGCCGCCGGCATGCTGGCCGGCGTGCTGCTGCGCTTCGGTCTGGACGTGTTCGTGGCCATGAATTCCCAACTGGTACTGGCACTGGCAATGTTCGCCACCTGGCTGGCGGGACGCCGCTTGTTCCCGCGCTATGCGGTCATCGCCACACTGCTGGTCGGCATCGCGGTCGCAGCCAGCCGTGACCTGCTGCACGCACAGCAGGTGCAGCTGCAGCTGGCGGTGCCGCAATGGGTGACCCCGTCCCTGTCCTGGACTGCGGTAGCCGGCATCGCCCTGCCCCTGTTCGTGGTCACCATGGCCTCGCAGAACATTCCCGGTGTGGCAGTGATGCGTGCCTCCGGCTATGACGCGCCGGTGTCGCCGCTGATCGGCTGGATCGGCGTGGTCAATACATTGCTGGCGCCGTTCGGTGCCTACGCACTGAACCTGGCCGCGATCACGGCCGCGATCTGCATGGGCCGTGATGCGCACGAGGATCCGGCACGGCGCTACACCGCCGCCATGGCCGCTGGGGCTTTCTATATTGTCATCGGGCTGTTCGGTGCCACCGTGGCCGCCCTGTTCGCGGCTTTCCCAAAGGAGCTGGTGGCCTGCGTGGCCGGTATCGCGTTGTTCGGCACCATCGCCAACAGCCTGGCCAGTGCGCTGGCAGTAGAGCAGGACCGCGAGGCGGCACTGGTCACCTTCCTGGTCACCGCCTCCGGCGTCTCACTGGCCGGCATCGGTTCGGCGTTCTGGGGCCTGGTGGCCGGTGCGCTGTGCCTGCTGGTGCTGCGGCCGCGTCAGGGCCGCTGACCTGTCCTACCCCGCCAGTGCGGCGCCGACGGTGCTCAACACCACCGAGATGACGATGGCGGCCAGTGTGGCGACCACGCTGGTGCCGCCGCGTGCGGTCAGCTCGCTGCGCAGCCGTGCGTCATCGCCGCCGCTGACGGCACGGGCTTGGGCGATCAGGCGTTGGCAGTGTGCCAGGTACCAGGTGTTGCCAAAGGTGCCGGTGGTGACGCTGAGCGCGATGGTGATGACCAGCGACACGCCTTCGGGCACATCCAGCAAGGTCTCCACCACGCTGATCAGCAGCAGCAGGCCGACCCACATTGCCGCCAGGCGGTACATCCTGCGGTACATCATCCAGATCGGGCCGAGCAGGAAGGCCGGCCAGTGCCAGGTTCCACTGGCGGTGGCAATGCCCTGATCCAGTCGCCAGCGCTGGCGATAGATCGGGAAGTTGCCGCCGACCACGCTGGCGTACAAGGCCATCTCGTCCTCCAGCCCCGCGGCGGCAGCCGTATCCGGTGCAGCGGCGGGGGCTCGATACGGATCGGACGGATCGCCGACACTTGGCGCAACGACCTCAACCGGTGGGGCTGTGTCGATATCCGGAGCCGGCGCCGTCTCGATGGGCGTTGAATCCTGTTCCAGCTCCGCCAAGGGGCGCCACGAGGGCATGCCTTCGCGCCACAGCAGCGTGCGTGCCGTCACCGTGCCGTCCTGCTGCAGGCGACGCAGGGCGGCCAGGTCCACCGGTCCTTCGCTCTGCCTGCTGTTGGCGTACCACCACTGTGCGTCCTGCATGAAAACATCCTTGCTGCGTTGATTCGTTACCGGGTTACCGGTGTCCACGGTGCCGCGGACAATGTCTGTGACAGCACATGGCTGCCACCCGGCGGCAGGGTCACCACGTCGGGTCCGGCGTTGGCCGCTTCCAGGCAGACGTAGTCGCGCCAGCCCTCACCCACATCTGCCATCTTCGCTGCAGCCTCGGCACCGGGATTCCACGCCACCAGCGAGCGGCTTCCTTCCGTACGGATGTCGATGCGGCGTTTCAGCACCGGATCACGCAGGACATAGTGACCCTTGGCCTGCGTGTAGATGCGGTCGCTGCGCCCGGGATCACGGGGATCGCGCAACGTCCAGGCGCCCTGCTGCCGACGCGGCGTCGCATAGTTCTCGAACTTGTCCAGATAGTCCAGTCCGTCCACGCCGTCCACATCCACCGCGCTGGCATCACCCACGCGGAAATAGTTGTGCAGCGCCTGGGTGATGCTGGCAGGGGAACTGCCGACGTTCTCGGTGATCAGTCGCTGGGTCAACTGGCGGCCTACGCGCACAGTCATCCTCAATCGCAGGTCCAGGCTCTGCAGCACCGGGGGTGCCAGCGTGAGCTCGATGCTGCCGTCGTCCAGGCGACGGGCCTGTTGCAGTTCCCACGGCACGGTACGGACGAAACCGTGGGCGGGCACGTCGTTGCCCTGGCCTTGGCGGCCGAAGTACGGCCAGCAGACGGGGCTGCCTCCGCGGATCGGCGTGGGCAGTTCGGCGCGCCGGGGGGACAGCCACATCAGATCCGGCTGGCCCTTGGGCACGAAGGAAAGCAGCTGGCCGCCAAACACACTGATGGCCGCGCTGGCGTCGCCGGTTTCCACCAGCCAGGCATCGAGCCCCTGGTACTGCCCGCTGCGTACACCCTGGATCTGCTGCACGTGGGATCGACTCCGTATGGCCGGCGATTGCACGGCACTGTAGTTGCTGGGAAGCATGAAACGCGTGGGCACCGGTGCAGTGCGCGGCGCGTTCTGCAGAGTGCGAAGGATACGCTGTCCCGCGCGCCCATCTGCGTTGGCCCAGCCCAGGCGCTGCTGCTCGACCTGGATGGCGCGACGCGTGGCCGTACCGATCATGCCGTCGGCGCTTCCGATGTCGTGGCCGCGGGCCAGCAGCAGGGTCTGCAGCTGGCGGCGCTCATCGCGGCCGATACCGGGATCATCGGTCGGCCAGGCCGTGGCCAGGCCCGTGCCGCCACGCAGCTGGTCGGCCAGCGTGGCGATCGCCAGCGCGTAGCTTTCGGCAGCGTTGTAGCTGTAGATCGCGTCGTAGTTGCGGAACACCAGCAACGCAGGGCCCTTGCCGCCCGCCGGCAGCAGCAGGGCCGCGCGCGCGTCGGCAGGCAGGTTGGCCGGGGCCAACGCGCTGCCATCCAATGCGGTCACACCTTGCGCACGCCAGTCGGCCAGCGCCCGACGCTGGGTGCGCCCGGCCTGGCTGGCGTCGAAACCGGGCGGGATACGCACTTCCATGCCCCACGGCTCTCCGCTGCGCCAGCCGGCGCGCTTGAGGTAATTGGCGGTGGACGCCAGCGCATCGGGAATGCTGCCGACCAGATCGCGGCGGCCATCGCCATCACCGTCCACGGCGATGCGTGCATAGGTGCTGGGCATGAACTGCGTATGCCCGAAGGCGCCGGCCCAGGAACCGGTGAGCCCCTGTGCCTGCAGGTCGCCGCGGTCGATCAACTTGAGCAGGGCCAGCAGCTCACCACGGAAGAAGGGCTGGCGGCGGCCGGCACAGGACAGCGTGGCCAGCGACTGCAGCAGCGGGCGCTTGCCGAACACACGGCCGTAGTCGCTCTCCACGCCCCAGACTGCGACGATGGTGGCCGGATCGACGCCGTACTGGGCCGACACCCGATCAAGCAGGGCCCGATGCTGCTGCAGCAGGACGCGCCCATCGTCCACGCGCTGGCGATCGACCAGCGCGGCCAGGTAGTCCCAGATCGGCGTGGTGAATTCCGGCTGCGCGTCGAGCAGGCCGAGCACGCTGGGATCGGGGGTGAGCCCGGCGATAATCCCATTGAAGCGGTCGGCACTGATGCCCTGGCTGGCGGCTGTCGATTGCAGGACGGCCAGGCAGCGGCTGAAAGCGGGATCGCTGCTGGCCGCAGGCGCTGCTGTCGAAGCGGGTGCCGCGGCGAGCACGGCCGCCAGGCCGAGCGTGGTCAGAATGGGCATGGCGTCCTCCGTGTTGCCGTTGCAGGGCCATCTTAGGCGCAGCGTAGGCGGACCTGAAGCAGCGCGGGCTGGCGGCGGCTAAAGGGCGCGAAGCAGGCGCAGGCCATAGGCCGGGCTTTCAGCATCCCAGCGCCGCACGACCTGCAGGCCCGCTGGCAGCAGCAACGCTTCGAAGCTGTCGTCGGTGTACTTGTGGCTGTATTCGACGCGGATCGGCTCGTCGGCCTGGAAGTGGAAGGTGCGGCCATCCAGACGGACGTCCTGTGCGCGCTGGCTGACCAGATCGGTTTCGATGCGCAGCCGCGCGATGCTGTAGCGGGCGCGGTGGCGGAAGCCGTCCAGATCGAAGTCGCTGCCGATCTCGCGGTTCAGGCGCGCCAGCAGGTTGAGGGTGAATGCAGCAGTGATGCCCTGCACATCGTTGTAGGCGGCTTCGATCAATGCCGGGTCCTTGTGCAGATCGATGCCGACCAGGGCCAGGCCATCGCGGCCCATGGTCTGGCGCATCGCGCGCAGCAGTGCGACGGCATCCTCTTCGATGAAATTGCCCAACGTGGAGCCCGGGAAGAACAACAGGCGCCGCGCAGGCTCGCGTTCCGGTATCGGGACGGCGACCGCGCGGGTGAAGTCGGCACAGACCGGCAGCATCTCGACGTCCGGCAGCGCCGGGGCCAGATGGTCGATGCTGGACAGCAGCGCGGCGCGCGAGATCTCGATGGGGGTGTAGGCCACGGGGTCCTGCAGTGCCGCCAGCAGCAGCGCGGTCTTGCGGCCACTGCCGCTGCCCAGCTCCACCACATGAACATGAGGACCGACGCTGCGGGCGATGTCCGGCAGCACCCGCGCCAGCAGCGCCAGCTCGGTACGCGTGGGGTAGTACTCGCAGGTCTGCGTGATCTGCTCGAACAGGCGTGAGCCGCGTGCATCGTAGAAATACTTGGATGGCAGCTGGCGCGGTGTGCGCGACAACCCGGCCACCACGTCGGTGAGGATCTGCTGGCGGCCGGGGGTGAGGTCGGTCAACGCCTGCAGCGCGTCGTGCACGGTGCTCATGTGAGGTCCCTGGCCAGGCGCAGTCCGGAGAACTGCCAGCGCGCCGGCGGCATGAAGAAATTGCGATAGCTGGCGCGCACATGGCCCCGTGGCGTGACGCAGCTGCCGCCGCGCAGCACCCATTGGCCGCACATGAACTTGCCGTTGTACTCACCGAGGTTGCCCGCGAAAGGGCGGTAGCCGGGATAGGCGCCATACGCGCTGTGAGTCCACTCCCAGACATCACCGAACAGCTGGCGCAGGCCGCTGCCCTGCCCCGCCTGCGGGTGCAGGTGATCGTCATCGGCAAAGTGGCCCCGCACCGCCTGAGACGCGGCCGCGGCCTCCCACTCGAACTCGCTGGGCAGGCGTGCCCCGGCCCAGCGGGCACAGGCATCGGCCTCGAAGTAGCTGAGATGGCAGACCGGCGCGTGCGGATCCAGTTCGCGCCAACCGCCCAGGGTGTATTCGCGCTGCAGGGTGTCATCCCAGTACAGCGGGTGCTGCCAGTCCTCGGCTTCACGCAATGCCCAGCCTTCACTGAGCCACCAGCGCGGTTCGCGGTAGCCGCCGGCATCGATGAAAGCACGGTACTCGGCATTGCTGACGGGACGTTCGGCCAGAGCATGTGCCGGCAGCAGCACGCGGTGCGGCGGCGATTCGTTGTCGTAGGCAAACGCAGCGTGCTGCGGCCAGGCTGCAGCGCCGACGGTAACGATGCGCTCGGGTGATTCGATCCACCCCTGTGCACTGGCAGCGCCAGGGGGGGTGGGCAGGTCCTCGCGGTAGGCCGGCTGCAGCGGATTGCACCAGAACGCGTGCTTGATGTCGGTCAACAACAACTCCTGATGCTGTTGTTCGTGCTGCAGGCCCAGCTGCAGGTTGTGCAGCGCGTGTGGGTCCAGGTCACCTGCCGATAGCCGCGACTGCACCTGTGCATCGACCTGCTGGCGATAGTCATGCACCTGCTGCAGCGAGGGCCGTGAGAGGAGGCCGCGCTGCGGCCGGGCATGGGCGGGGCCGATACTCTTGTAGTAGCTGTTGAACAGGTAGTCCCATGCAGGGTCATGTGCAGGCGCAGGCGGGAAGCCGGCCAGCACGAAGCGTTCGAAGAACCAGGTGGTGTGGGCCAGGTGCCACTTGCTGGGGCTGGCATCGGCCATGCTCTGCAGCATGGCGTCCTCGGCGCTGAGCGGGCCGGCCAGTTGCATGCTGCGCGCACGCACGCGTGCGAACTGGTGGGCGAGATCGTGCTGCGGGGCAGCGACGGCGGCGGGTACGCTGTCCATGCCGACAGCATCGGTGCCGGCGGGTGAGTGCGATGTCATGGTCCGGCGTCACTTCGTTCACATGGATGGGCCTGCCGCATTCAAGAAGCCGCCCCGAACGCCGCTAACGGCAATGCTGCGGCCGCGTCGTCACCGCGCTGGAATTCCTGATTGCCCCTGCATCCGCTCCGCCAGCCTGCGCACTACCTGTTCGTGCTGCCCGCCGTGCTGGTTGCCGTGGTGCTGTGGGCGGCGTTGGGCAACGAAGACGTGGCCAGTCCGGCCCAACGCGTTCTGCCCTGGCTGCTGGCCAGCCTCGGTGCCGGCCTGGCCCTTCTCTACCACCAGGTGCGTGCGCTCTGCCTGCTGTTGGTGGTGGCAGTCATGTTCGCGATGCTGCACCAGGATGTCGGCGGCTACCTGCGCAGCGGCCATGTCAGCGCGCTGACACCACTGCGCTTCCATGCCATCTCGGCGTGGCTGCCGTTGCTGTTCGCCGGCCTGTCATTGTGGCCGGAGCGTGGGCGGCGCAGGCACGACCTGCTGTTGCGCTCCGTCGCCAGCAGTACGGCATTGCTGATCTTCCTGCTGCTGGCCGCGCAGCAGCCGCGCGGCATGCATGATCTGCTGTCGAACCGTCATTGGGCGTGGATCCCGGCCGACTGGAACGCGCTGGCGCAGCTGCCGGCGCTGCTGTTCCTGCTGGCCACGGCGGCGCTGGGTTGGCAGGCATGGCGGCATCCGCGGCCGCTGCACACGGCTATGCTGCTGGCGCTGCTGTGCCTGTGGTGGATGCTGCCGAGGGTCTTCCTGCAGCCGGTGCTGCTGCCTGCGCTGGCCAGTGCGGCCCTGCTGCTGATGCTGGGCGCGATGCTGCAGGAGTCGTTCCACATGGCGTTCCGCGACGAACTGACCGGCCTGCCAGGGCGCCGCGCCTTCAATGAGACCCTGCAACGGGCGCGCGGCACCTACAGCATCGCGATGGTGGACGTGGACCACTTCAAATCGTTCAACGACACCCACGGCCACGACACCGGCGACGACGTGCTGCGCCTGGTGGCCTCGCGGCTGGCGCGGGTCGGTGATGGTGGACGTGCGTTCCGCTACGGCGGCGAGGAGTTCGCGGTGGTGTTCCTGGGCCAGCCGGCCGACGCCTGCATGGATGCCGTGGAAGCCTTGCGGCAGAGCATCGAGGACACCCGCATGCAGCTGCGCGACCGCAGCACCCGCAGCCGCGACGATGACGCCGGGCGTCAGCAACGCGGGCGCGGCGGCAGCGGCCCGGTAGTGCAGGTGACGGTGAGCATCGGCCTGGCCGACAGCCTTGTGGACCCGCGCCCGGCAGCGGTGGTCAAGGCCGCCGACCGGGCGCTGTACGCAGCCAAGGACGGCGGCCGCAACCAGATCCGGGCGAACGCCGGACAGCGGGCTGAGGCTCAGACTGCGTCGAGGTAGTACCAGCGACCGTCGATGCGCAGGAAGCGGCTGTGTTCGGTCATCTTCACCGCGCTGCCGCCGCCTACCCGGTAGCGGGCGGTGAACCTCACCTCGGCGCTGTCAGCGCCGGTGACGGTGTGCTCATGGACGGTCAGGCCCAGCCAGTGCGTACGCTGCCCGGGCGCGTCATCCAGCGACAACTCGACCGGACGCGTGTCCGGATGCCAGCTCTGGCGCAGGTAGCCTGCCAGGCCCCGCACGTACGCGCTGTAGCGCGAACGCATGAGGCGTTCGGCGTCGGGGACGGTGTCGCCAGCATGGAAACGGCCACAGCAGGCGGCGTACTCCGCGGGAAGCCCGCAGGGACAGGGATCGGCAGGTTTTCGGCTCATGCGCGCATTGTCGCGCGGGGCGCCGCCAGCATCCATCGGCGAAGGGCGTATGCTGTCGCGCCCCCACCTTGATTGATCGCCGTGCTGGAACTGGTTCCCCCCGAGTTGTGGTGGCTGGTGGTGATCGCCTTCATCGCCGGTCTTGTGGATGCCGCCGTCGGTGGCGGTGGCCTGGTGCAGCTGCCGGGACTGTTCACGGTGCTGCCGCAGCAGACACCGGCGATGCTGTTCGGCACCAACAAGTTCAGTTCGATGTTCGGTACCGGTGCGGCTGCCTGGCGTTACGCGCGCAACGTGCGTTTCCCGTGGAAGCCGGTACTGTTCGCGGCTGGTACCGCCTTCATCTTCTCCTTCGCCGGGGCCACTGCGGTAAGCCTGCTGCCCAAGGACGCGGTGCGCCCGCTGGTGCTGGTCCTGCTGATCGCGATGCTGGCCTACACGCTGTGGAAGAAGGACTTCGGCGCGTTGCACCGGCCACAGGAGATCGGCCGCCGCGAGCTGGTGATCGCACTGGCGATCGGTGCGGCGATCGGCTTCTACGATGGATTCTTCGGGCCGGGTACCGGCAGCTTCCTGATCTTCCTGTTCGTACGCTTCTTCGGGCTGGATTTCCTGCGCGCGTCAGCGGCATCGAAGGTCGTGAACCTGGCGACCAACGTGGCAGCGATCTCGTTCTTCGTACCAACCGGCAACATCCTGTGGCTGTTCGCGCTGCCGATGGCGGCCGCCAACATCATCGGTTCGGTGGCGGGCACGCGCCTGGCGCTGAAGGGCGGCACGCCGTTCATCCGCAAGCTGTTCGTGGGGCTGGTGGTGGTGCTGATCGCGCGGATGGCGTGGGACACGTTCCGCGGTTCGTGAAAGCGGTTGCCGGCCAGCGGCCGGCACTGCCGGGTCGTGAACCCCGCCCATGGGTGTGCCGGCCGCTGGCCGGCATTCCCCATACGATCGGCCGGGTCAGGCCTCGGCTTCTTCCGGTTCGTTGGCCTGCTGGCGACTGCGCTCGGGCAGCTTCAGGCGCTTGCCTTCTTCGTCGTACTCGATCAGCAACACTCCGGAGTCGTGTCGGCCGCTGATTTCGACGAAGCAGGCGCCGCCGATGAACGGTTCCAGCGTCATCACCGACTTCAGCGGGGTGGCGACCACCATCTGGAAGCCGAAGTTGTCGAAGATGTTCATCGCCAGCGCGGTGAACTCGTTGTCGGCCTTGTCGAAGGCCTCGTCGAGCACGACCGCCGCGTAGCTGGGCAGCTGGCTGTCGGCGCCGCCGAGCTGGTAGCGCAGTGCCGCAGCCAGGCAGGTTGTGGCCAGTTTCTGGCGCTGGCCACCGGACTTGCCCGCGCCACTACGGTAGATCTCGACCTGCTGGCGCGTTTCCGCATCCAGCTCGACGCCGATGAACTCCACGTGCATGCGCACGTCCAGCACCAGCTCGCGCCAGCGCTTGTCCTCGCCTTCCTGCGAGCCCAGTCGGTTGACCAGCTGGCGCAGCACGGTGAACTGCGATTCGGCCAGTTCACGCTGCTCGGTCTGTTGCTGCGACAGCACCTCGCGCAGCTGCAGGTGGAACTCGGCAACTTCCGGCAGGCGGCGGTCGCTCAGTTCGATGGTCAGCAGCGTGCCACGGTTGAACGGCACCTGCTCCAGGCTGGCATTCACTTCATCCAGGCGCTGTCCGATCGACTTCCGGGCTTCGGCGCTGTGGCGCTGCAGGGCCAGCAGGTTGTTCTTGCTCTGGTTCTGCAGCAGATCGAAGAAGCGCTCTTCGTGCTGCGGCAGGCCATCGCGTTCCAGGCGTTCGAGGCGGGCGAGGAAGTCCTCGGCCGAGGCCACCGAGACGGTGAAGTCACCCGACTCCTCCGGCCACTGCTGGATGAAGCGGCGGAAGCAGCCGGTCAGCTGGTTCTCGATGCGGTTGAGGTCCTGCTGCGAGGACGACAGCTGCTCGTTCAGCGCGTTGCTGACCTGGCGCATGTGCGCTTCGAGCGTTTCCAGGCTGAGCGGACCCTGCTCCTGCAGGCGCTCGGCAAGCCCGGCCTCCTGCTCCTGGGCCAGGGTCGGCAGCACCAGTGCACGGCTCTGCTGGCGGGCGCGATCGAGACGGTCGCGCTCCTTGACCAGCTGGCCGCGTTCGACGCGAACGTCCTCATAGGTGCGGCGTGCCTGTTCGATATCCGCACGCACGGCGTCGATCTGCTTGGCCAGCCTGGCGAGATCGGCGTTGCCTTCGCGCAGGTCGCGCAGGGTGGCTTCGATATCGCTCAGGCGCTGCTGCGGAGCGGCGATGTCGATCTCGTTCCAGCTGATGCTGACCAGCTCGTGGCAGGCCAGGCGGCGTTCGTTGTCGCGGTCACGTTGCCCGCGCAGGCGCGCGATGTCGGTCTCGCAGCTGGCGATGCGCTTGGCCAGTTCCTGGGCTTCGCGCTCGAAGGCACCGACCTTGTCGTGGTTGTTGAAGCCGAGGATCCAGCGGCGGCGGTCGCCCACTGCACTGCGGTCGTCCTTCTCGAAACGGTCACCTGGATGCTTGACCTGGCCTTCGCGGGTGATGCCGCGGTCGACGTTGCGCAGTTGCTTGGCATCCACGCATTCGTAGTCGAAGCGCTTGCCCAGCTCGCGGCGCAGCCAACTTTCGAACACATGCTCGCGCAGTTCAAGCTTGTGCAGCAGCGATTTCGCCGAGGGTTCGCGCGCGAACGCATCATCGTTGCGGCGCACGCGGTAGTAGGTGAAGCGCATGCCCAGGTGAGTGCGGTTCACCCACTCGGCAACATCGTTGTAGTGCTTGTCGTCGACCAGCAGCGACAGCGCGAAACCGCCCAGCACGCGCTCGATGGCACCCTGCCAGCCCTGCTCTTCCGCGCGGACCTGGATCAGTTCACCTACGAACGGCAACGCTGCCTCGGCGATGCCGGTCTCTTCGGCCAGGCGCGCACGCAGCTTCTGCATCGGCGCCGGGATGTTGGACGGTGTGCGCTGCATCGCTTCGAGTTCGGCACGGACTTCGCCGAAACGGCGCTCGTCATCGCGCTTGCCACCGAGGCGATCACTGATCGCATCGTCCAGTGCCGAGGAGGCACGCTGGCGATCCTGCAGCTCGTTCTGCGCGCGCTCGACCAGTTCGGCGAAACCGTGCGCGTCGTCCGGCAGTTCGGCCCCCAGCTGCTGTGCCGCCTGGCGTGCCTGCTCGCGCTTGGCCTGGCGCCGGTCGCGCTCAGCTTCGGCACGACCCTGCTCGCGTTCCAGTTCCTCGATGCGCTCACCGCCCTGCTGGCGGCGCTGCAGCTCCAGTTCGGCCAGGCGCTCGGTGTGATTGTCCAGTGCAGCACGGCGCTGGGCTTCTTCGCCAAGCAGGCCGCGGTCACGCACGTCCATCTCGCGCAGGCGCGCTTCGATCAGCGCCTGGCGGCGGCTCTCGCGGAAGCTGTCGACGCCAAGTTTCAAGGCTTCGTCGTCACCGCGCCGGCGGTGCATTTCCTTCAGGTCGTTGTAGTAGGCGCGCGCCGGCAGCAGGGTTTCCACCTGGCGGCGGGCGGTGACCACCGCCTGGTGTGCGCCATCAAGCTCGGCGAAATCGCTGACCAGGCGCTCGGCGGCGTCGAAGGTCTTCGGCGTGTCGAGCATGAAGTCGCGCAGGAAGACGTTGAGGTCTCCCAGGTTCTTCGCCGACTGCGTCTTGTGCAGCAGGCGCAGCGCCATCTCGCTGTCGATGCCGAGCAGGTCGCGGAAGCGCTCGGCGTAGCCGGAGAAGGTGTCGAAGTGGTGCAGGTCGGACAGCTTCTGCTTGAGCTTGCGCAGGTCCAGGTCGAAGCCGCCGAGATCCTTGGCGATGTCGAACGGGCGCTCGGCGATCATGTAGTGCTTGCGCACATCGCCGGCCGAGGTGCCGTTGCCGGAGATCCAGAGCAGGCGCACCAGGCTGACCACGCGGCCATCGCCGGCGCGGTATTCCAGCACCAGTGCGGTCCAGGTGGCGCCTTTGCGCAGGTACTGGGTGGCGATTTCGCCGGTGCCGCTGTCCTGCTGGTCAGCCCACGCGCCACGCACGTAGGACACCAGGTTGCGGTCGCGGCCGCTGCGCTCGGCTTCACGCGCAGCGGCGTTGAAGTCGACGATGGCCGGCGGCGTCAGCAGCGCGGACATGGCATCGAGCAGGGTCGACTTGCCCGAGCCGGAGCGGCCGACAAACAGGAAGCCGCGCTCGGCGATCGGCACTTCGGTCAGGCCGTTGAAGGTGCCCCAGTTGTGCACCTGCAGGCGGCGCATGCGGAACTGCTGCAGGCGCGGGTCCGGCAGGCCTTCGTTGAACAGTGCGGGAGTGTGCTTGGAGATAGCCATGCGATGGTCGGGTCTCTCAGGCCTCGGCGGCCGGGGTTTCGCGCAGCTGGCGGTACACCGCCGAAAGCTGGGACACGTCTTCGGCGGAGAACAGCAGCTTCAGCGCCGGCGAGACTTCGTGGCGGTCATCCTGGCCGCTGAGGCGGGTCAGGATGTGGTTGTCCTTCATCTTCTGCACCGCCGAGGCAACGCGGCGGTTGAAGCCGGCGCGGTCGGTGGACAGGTTCTTTTCATAGATGGCCAGCGCTTCGGCCATCTCGGCGTCGGCGACCACCGCGCGGTTGCCGCGTGCATCGGCCTCGGCCAGCTGCTGGCGCAGGTACAGCAGCAGCACCGAGTCGATGAAGGTCAGCGGCGAGGTGCGCAGCAGCACCGGCGCATCAACGTCTTCGGTATCGGCCTGGCGGGTGAACGCCACGCCGCTGTCTCGGTCGAGCACCAGTTCCAGGAACAGGTCCGCCAGCGATGAGCGGATGGCCGCTTCGCTGCGGATCAGCGCGGGCCACAGCTTGGCGTGGCGCAGCTGGTCGATGCTGGGGCCGATCAGCAGCTGGCACAGCGCGCGGCGCGCATCCAGCGGCAGGCGCCCGGTGTCGCCGAGGTAGTACACGTCGTTGCCACGGCGGGGCTGCGCCATGGTCGCCGCCGGCTCGGCCTCGTAGGCGTCTTCCGCCACGTCGGCCTGCGGTGCTTCGATGGGATCTTCATGCCAGCTCATGGCGTCTCTCCTGGGTGAACCAAACCAGCGGGATGCGGGCGCGGCGGATCTGGCCGTCGCCACCGCGCCATTGCGCAAGCTCCTGCTCGCCGGCGACCACGTTGCCGAAACGCGTGCCCAGCGACAGGTAGCCGATGACGCTGCCGAGGCCCTGCGGCGCTTCGCGCTGCGACAGGGCCTGGGCGATGCTGAGCCGCGGCTGTGCATCGAGCAGGTCGTGCAGGTCGCGGCGCAGGGTGCGGAAGTCGATTTCGGACGAAGCGACCAGATCGCCGACGCTTTCCAGACTGATCGCGGCCGCGTCGTTGTACTCGACGTTGCCATCGACCTGGGCACTGCGCGGATCGTGCAGCTTCCATTGCGACCACGAACGCAGGCGGCTGGTGGTCAGCTGCAGGTCGCGGCCGATGCCGCGTTGTGCGGGGAACTCGTCACGCAGCGCCAGCGCTTCGGACTGCGCCTGCTTGAGCAGCTGGTTGAGGCGGCGCTGCTCCAGATAGCCACGGCTCTGTACGAAGCCGCGCAGGCTGCGCGCGAAGTGCTGCAGCACGTCGTGCACCTGGCCACCGCGCTCGAGCATGGTGCTGGTGAAGCCGCGCAGGAAGTTGCGCTCGTTGCGGTCCAGGCGCCGGGCAAAGCCACGCGCCAGCACCGCTTCCAGCGCGGCATCGAGCTGGGCGCTCTGCTCGGCGTCATTGAGCAGACGCCAGAAGGCCTGGAAGCTGCGCCCTGCATCACTCTCGCCGATCACGTCCACGCCTTCGAACAGCTGCGACAGCACGTCGCCGCGCTCGCCTTCATCGTCGATGATGCGTTCGCGGAACTCGCGGTTGAGCTGCTCGAAGTCATCGCGCACGCGCCGGAAATCCTCGGTCAGCTCGTCGGCCAGGCCGATGATCTGGCGCGCACGTTCCAGGGCGCGCTTGCCATCCAGCGCGGTGACGCGGCCGGCGCCGACGCGGGCGATCTCGGCGTCGATGCGGTCGCGCTCGTCGCGCAGCGCCGAGAGGCGGGCATCGGGGTCGGACTCGGTCTGCGCGGCCAGCTGCGAGAGCTGTTCGATGACCAGTGCCAGGCGGCTCTCGGTGGCGGCCACGCGAGCCTGCTCGAGGCCGTCGGCGAAGCGGATCGCCTGTAGCGCTGCGGTCGACAGCTCGTACTGTTCCTGGTCGGCGCCTTCGGGCAGGCGGCGCTCCAACCAGCCTTGGGCCAGCCAGTGCGCGATGTAGGCCTGCGCGGTCCGCGGCAGCTCGCGCGAGAGTTCATCGCCGGCCAGCTGGTCCAGCGCGCGCTGCAGGCGCTCGTTGAGCACCGACGAAGGCAACGTGCGCTCGCCGTCCATCAGCAGGCCCTGCAACAGGCCGATGATTTCCGGGGCATGGTCGGCGGCAAGCAGCTTCCACTGGGGCTGTTCGCGCAGGTGACGGTAACGGGCAATGCGTTCGCGATGCTTCATGCAGCGAAAAGAGTCATGAGGTCTGGTGGGGACAAGCAGCCACCCACGGCGGCTGCGTGGGCAGCCGTGGGCATGCCGGCCACCAGGGGCCGGCGCGGTGCGGGCAAGCGGCTCAGCGCTTGCCGCCCACTTCGATGAAGCGCAGGAACTCGGCGCGGGTGCGCGCGTCGTCGCGGAAGCTGCCCAGCATCTTGGAGGTGACCATGCTGACGCCGCGCTTGTGGATGCCGCGGGTGGTCATGCACTCGTGGGCGCCTTCGACGACCACGCCGACGCCGATCGGCTGCAGCACGTCCTGGATGCACTGGGCGATCTGCGCGGTCATCTTCTCCTGCACCTGGAAACGGCGGGCGTAGGCTTCGACGACGCGGGCAAGCTTGCTGATGCCCACCACCTTGCCGGCCGGCAGGTAGCCGACATGCACGCGGCCGATGATCGGCGCCATGTGGTGTTCGCAGTGGCTTTCGTACTCGATGTCACGCAGGACGATCAGTTCGTCGTAGCCGGCCACTTCCTCGAAGGTCCGCTCCATGTAGGCGCGCGGGTCGTCGCGGTAACCGCTGAACCAGTCGCCATAGGCTTCGGCGACACGGCGGGGGGTATCCAGCAGGCCTTCACGGGACGGGTCCTCACCGGCCCAGCGCAGCAGGGTGCGCACGGCATCCTCGGCCTGGTCCTGGGTCACGTCGCCCTGCGGGGCGGCCTTTTCGTTGTTCTTGCTCATTGCGTACAGCGTCCCGAACGGGGGGCGAGCATCGTACCCGACCGGGGGGTGGGTCGTCCTGTTGGGACGGTTCATCGGGGGTGACGCGCGGCGCCGGACTGCTATCGGTTTGGAGCGGGAAGGGCGGCAGGGCAGGAAACGCCGTAAACCCGTCCCTGGGGGCTCGGTCGGCGCATCCATGCGCCTCACGGTCCTGCCCTGCCGCCCTTCCCGCTCCCTGACGGTTTCCTGCGGGCGCGGCCGGACCGCCCGAAAGCGGGGTCAAAAGCGGGGGTTCATGGCTTCGGAAGCGGTGTGCCGCCCTGGTGGGTGCGGACCTTGGTCCGCACTGCTTTTGCCCTTAGAGCCAACCCACCGCGCTCGCGGGATGTGGGGTGGGTGG
>NZ_JAZKVY010000357.1:0-303 GCF_036624925.1 Stenotrophomonas sp. A3_2 | reverse complement strand
CATCGGCTTCCTGGTGCTGACCCATATCGAGTTCGATCTGGTGATGGTAGCCGCCATTCTGACCATCATCGGCTACTCCACCAACGACAAGGTGGTGGTCTACGATCGCGTTCGCGAAAATCTCCGCAAATACAAAACCATGCCGCTGCGCGACCTGATCGACCTGTCGATCAACGAGACGCTCAACCGCACGCTCGGCACCTCCTCCACCGTGTTCCTGGCCAGCCTGCCGCTGGCGCTGTTCGGCGGCACCACCCTCTCCGGCTTCGCCTGGGCGATGCTGTTCGGCATCGGCATCGGCAC
>NZ_JAZKVY010000356.1:0-94477 GCF_036624925.1 Stenotrophomonas sp. A3_2 | reverse complement strand
GGGGGGGGGGGGGCGGTGGGGGCGGCCGGGGGCCCGCCACCACCGGAACGCGCTCAGCCCTGCAGGGCGCGGGCGTGGTGGGCGATGTGCTCGCCGATGAAGCTGGCGATGAAGTAGTAGCTGTGGTCGTAGCCCGGCTGCAGACGCAGGGTCAGCGGATGGCCGGCGGCCGCGCAGGCCTGCTGCAGGCGCTGCGGCTGCAGCTGGGTCTGCAGGAACTCGTCCGCCTCGCCCTGGTCGACCAGCAATGGCAGGTGCTCGCTGGCCGCCTCCAGCAGCGCGCACGTATCCCACTGCGCCCAGTCGGCCGGGTTGTCGCCCAGATAAGCCGTGAACGCCTTCTGCCCCCACGGTACGTGGCTGGGCGCGACGATCGGCGAGAACGCCGACACACTGCGGTAGCGCCCCGGGTTGCGCAGCGCTATCACCAGCGCACCGTGGCCGCCCATTGAATGGCCGCTGACAGCACGCGCGCC
This sequence comes from Stenotrophomonas sp. A3_2, assembly GCF_036624925.1. NCBI lineage: Bacteria > Pseudomonadati > Pseudomonadota > Gammaproteobacteria > Lysobacterales > Lysobacteraceae > Stenotrophomonas > Stenotrophomonas sp. A3_2. The sequence continues at coordinate 94,001 of NZ_JAZKVY010000356.1, read as the reverse complement.
GGTGACCGGAAAATTCGCTTCGATCAGCGCCGGCAGCTCCTGCGCCACATAGTCGTGCATGCGGTAGTGCTTCGCCCACGGTGCACGGGTGGCGTTGAGGTAGAACCCCGCTCCCTTGCCGAGGTCGTAGCCTTCGGCATCGGCCACATCATCGCCGCGCGGGCTGGTATCCGGCGCAACGATGATTACGCCGTGCTCGGCTGCATAGCGCTGCGCACCGGCCTTGGTGATGAAATTCTGCTCGGTGCAGGTCAGGCCGCTCAGCCAGTACAGCACCGGCAGCTTCTGTGTTTCCACTTGCGGTGGCAGGTACACGGCGAACTGCATGTCGCAGCCCAGCGTGGTCGAACGATGGCGGTAGACGTCCTGCCAGCCGCCGAAACAGGCGCGGTGTTCAATGCGTTCCATGGTGCTCTCCTGCGTGCCGGCGTCAGCCGTCACGTGTGTTGATCAACTCATCCAGCCGCGACAGCAGGCGCAGAAGCGATTCGACGCCAGGCTGGCCATCCAGATTGCGGTACGCCGCCACCGCCACGTCGCTGCGCGGTGGCCATTGGCCGTCGGCGCGGGCTTCGTGCAGGCGCGGCAGGAATACCTGCGCAAGCCACTGCTCGAACGGCACGCCATCGTCGCTGCCGAAGGCCGAAGTCACCGCACGCGGTGGCCCCACCTCGCCGTCGACCCAGCCCAGCGCACGCAACGCCTGCTCGATCGGGTCGACCAGCGCCGCGCGCGGATCTTCCGCACGCGGCCTGCGCAAGGCATCGAACCAGCCCACGCCGCGCCTCAGTAGTGGACCACCGAACGGATCGACTTGCCTTCATGCATCAGGTCGAAGGCGTCGTTGATCTTGTCCAGGTCCATGGTGTGAGTGACGAACGGGGCCAGTTCGATGTCGCCCTTCATCGCGTCCTCGACCATGCCCGGCAGCTGGCTGCGGCCCTTCACGCCACCGAAGGCAGTGCCCATCCACTTGCGGCCGGTTACCAGCTGGAACGGGCGGGTGGAGATCTCCTGCCCGGCACCGGCCACGCCGATCACCACGCTCTGGCCCCAGCCACGGTGCGCGCATTCCAGCGCCGCGCGCATCACGTTGACGTTGCCGATGCACTCGAAGCTGTGGTCCACACCCCAGGTGGTCATTTCCACGATGACCTGCTGGATCGGCTTGTCGAAGTCCTTCGGGTTGATGCAGTCGGTGGCGCCGAATTCGCGCGCCAGTTCGAACTTGGACGGATTGGTGTCCACCGCGATGATGCGGCCGGCCTTGGCCTGGCGCGCACCCTGGATCACCGCCAGGCCGATGCCACCCAGGCCGAACACCGCCACGCTGTCGCCTTCCTGCACCTTGGCGGTGTTGTGCACCGCGCCGATGCCAGTGGTGACGCCACAGCCGAGCAGGCAGACGTGTTCCGGGTTGGCGTCCGGGTTGATCTTCGCCAGCGAGACTTCGGCCACAACGGTGTACTCGCTAAAGGTCGAGCAGCCCATGTAGTGGTACAGCGGCTCGCCGTTGTAGCTGAAGCGGCTGGTGCCGTCGGGCATCACGCCCTTGCCCTGGGTGGCGCGCACGGCCACGCACAGGTTGGTCTTGCCGCTCTTGCAGAACAGGCATTCGCCACACTCGGCGGTATACAGCGGAATCACGTGGTCGCCCGGCTTGACGCTGGTCACGCCCTCGCCCACTTCCACCACGATGCCGGCGCCTTCATGGCCCAGCACCACCGGGAACAGGCCTTCCGGGTCATCACCGGACAGGGTGAACGCATCGGTGTGGCAGACACCGGTGTGGGTAATCTTCACCAGCACTTCGCCCTTCTTCGGCGGGGCGACGTCGATCTCGACGATCTGCAGCGGCTGGCCGGGACCAAAGGCGACGGCGGCACGGGATTTCATGGGTGGACTCTCCAGAGACAGGCAATGACAGGATGGGCGGCGCCATGTTGCGCCGTCGTTTACTTCAGGTACGAGCGGATCAACGCGCTCATGTCGCGCACGCGTTCGGCGCGTTGTTCGTCGGAGGCGGCGGGCTGGCCGAATTCCTCGCGCAGATGGGCCTCCATCACCTCGGACATCAGGCCGTTGACCGCGCCACGGATGGCGGCGATCTGCTGCAGCACCGGCCCGCAGTCGGCGCCGGCTTCCAGCGCGCGGTCAAGCGCATCGCACTGGCCGCGGATGCGGCGCACGCGGGCCAGGACCTTCTTCTTCTCTTCGGGGGAGTGCGGCATGGCGGGCCAGCTCGGAACTATACTGGGGGATAGTATACATGCGTATTGGCAAAGTGACGGAAATGGCATCTCCCGCCTCCGCAATAGTGCCGTTGAATGCTTTCATATCAATCAATTACAGCAATTACGCTTCTACCGTTAATGCATCGGGGCATGCTGTAGGATCGGCAGAATCAGGAACCAGACAATGGGTGTTGGCATCCAACTCGGGCGCATCACCGATGAGATCGGCAGTGGCGCGTTTCTCCATGCCTTCTTCTCGACCATATCCGGCAACCTGGAGCCGAATGGCTGGGGAAGTCGATTCCCAATCCTCTTGAATCAGCTATACGCCGGCAGACTGCAGCAATCAGATGCTGCCGCCGCGCTGGCCGAACTACATAGGGTCCGTCGAGAGCTGGCCGAGCTTGCGCCAGCCCGTGTCATATGGTCGTTCGAGGATAGAACCCAGCGTCCACCGTGGGGAGACGATATCGCTGGCGACATCGACAGCCTGGCGACCTACTTCGTCACCTCACATGGGCACGATCTGATCGCGCTTCTGGCCGAGGTGTTTGAAGCACTTCAGGAAGGCGAAGACACGTCCGCCCGGATCATCAACTACTGATGCCCTACGCTCAATCAAACACGCCCTGAGCCGCCAACCGCGCCAGCTCATCCACCACGTAGCGCACCTTGGGCCGCAGGTGGCGGGTCGGTGGCCACAGCGCATGGATGTCGATATGCCGCTGCATGTGCGCATCCAGCACCGATTGCAGCGCCCCGGATTCCAGATGACGGCGTACCAGTGAAACGGGCATCTGGCAGATGCCCAGCCCAGCGATGGCCGCATCGATCACCGCGTCACCATCGTTGAGCTGGTAGGTCGCATTCGGGATGAACGTTCCCTCGGCATCGTCCCTGCCGATCCGCCACGCCACCGGCTGGCCGTGGCGGAAACCAACGACGCTGCGGTGCTGCGCCAGATCCTCCACGGTGGCCGGCACGCCATGCGCCTGCAGGTACTCCGGCGATGCGCAGGTGACCAGTCGTTGGCGACCCAGCCGGCGCGCGACCAGATGCTCGGCCTGGTGCAATCCGCCGAAGCGGATCAGCAGGTCGATGCCCTCTTCGACCGGATCGACGAAGTGATCGGTGAAGGTCATCGTCAGTTGCAGGTCCGGGTATTGCCGGCACAGGCGCAGCAGCACCGGCAGCACCACCAGGCGCCCGAACGAGGATGGCATGTCGATGCGCAGCCGTCCGCTGGGCAGGCCGGCCGACCCCAGGCAGGCCTCGGCGGCGGAGATTTCTTCCAGCGCCGCCGCACACGATGCGTAGTACGCCTCGCCGTCGGTGGTCAGCGCGATGCGCCGCGTGGTGCGGTGGAACAGGCGCACGCCCAGCCGCGCTTCCAGCCGGGCGATGGCCTTGCCCACCGCCGAGCGTGAGATGCCCAGCGCGTCGGCAGCCTCGGTGAAGCTGCCTGAGCGGGCCGTGGTAACGAACGTGACCAGGCCATTCAATGATTCCAGCGGCAGCATCTATCGCGCTCCATTGGGGACAAATAGTCCCGCACCTAGGGAGATCGAAGCGCTTTATGCGCCTGCATGTCAACTCCATTCTGTGTGCATCGCGCCGCTGGCGCCTCCTCCCCGCACCAAGATGACCGACATGACCGCCGCCCTGTTCCGCCTCTTCGATCTGGCAGGCATCGCCCTGCGCAACCGCATCGTGATGGCCCCGATGACCCGCGCCCGCAACCCCGGCGCGGTGGCCAATGAACTCACCGCGCAGTACTACCGGCAGCGCGCCAGCGCCGGCCTGATCATCAGTGAGGGCACCCCGGTCTCGCCGCAGGGCCAGGGTTACATCGACGTGCCGGGTATCTGGTCGGCCGAGCAGGTTGCCGGGTGGAAGCTCGTCACCGAGGCGGTGCATGCCGCACAGGGCACGATCTTCGCCCAGCTCTGGCACGTCGGCCGCATGTCGCATTCCTCGCTGCAGCCCGACGGTGGTCAACCGGTAAGCGCCGGTACCCGGCCGGTCGCCAGCGCACCGAAGAACACCTCGTTCGTCTATCTGGACGACGGCAGCCGCGGCCACGCCGATCCCACCCCGGCACGTGCGCTGGCCACCGAAGAGATCCCCGGCATCGTCGGCGACTTCGCGCGCGGCGCCGACAACGCCATCGCCGCCGGTTTCGATGGCATCGAACTGCATGCCGCCAACGGATACCTGTTCGAACAGTTCCTCAACCCGCTCATCAACCAGCGCGAGGACCGCTATGGCGGCTCGCTGCCCAATCGTGCGCGCTTGATCCTGGAGACCGTCGATGCGATGACCCAGCGCATCGGTGCGCAGCGCATCGGCGTGCGCCTGGCGCCGAACAACCTCACCTTCGACATGCCGTTCTACCCCGACAACGAGGCCACCTACCTGTACCTGGCCGAGGAACTGGGCAAGCGCGGCCTGGCCTATGTGCATCTCAACGACAACCTGCAGGCGGGCCAGTCGGTACTGGGCGAGGTGTTCCTGCGGCAGTTCAAGCAGGCCTACGGCGGCACCGTCATCCTGGCAGGTGGCATGACCCGCGAACGCGCCCTGCAGCTGGTCGAAGCGGGCACCATCGACCTGGCCGCGTTCGGCCAGCCGTTCATCGCCAACCCGGATCTGGTCGAGCGCCTGCAGCGCAACGTCGCGCTGGCCACGCCGGACCGCAGCACCTATTACGGGGGCGGCGAGGCAGGCTACCTCGATTACCCGGCCGCAGGCTGATCCCGCACGGTGTCGGATCCCCGCCGCCGGCGGGGCTCCGACCCATGTCCTCAGGCATCCTCGCGCACGTACGCGAACGACTCGTCCAACCGCTCGCAGCCGATCACTTCAACGACGATGGCCTGTGCGTCGTCTTCGCTGATGTTTCCTTCTTCAATATCGTCAACGCGGGCAAACAGCTGCTGCAACGCCGCGTACTGGTCGTCGCGAAGGAAGGATTGGTGGGACTGCAACCAGCGCTGCAGATTGCCGGCCAGCTCGCCGTGCGACAGCAGCGTATACGGCGCTTGGTAGTCGGCAACGGCTTCGACCATCTTGCGGAACAGGAAATCCTGGTAGTTGGCGGCCAGCACATCGGCACGATCATCGTCATGCCACACCAGCACGACGGGGGGCTCGGCAAAGCCGGGCGCGTTGCTCCAGAAGCAGTAGCTGTCACCCGCGCCGGTCCGCGCAAAAGGCAGCAGTTGCAGGTCTGTGCGCAGGGGATTGTAGTGGTCCTCGGCGGTCAGCTCCTGCCACGCCTCCAGCAGCTCGTCGTGTTCCAACGGCTCGTAGTCCTGGGCGTACAGCAGCACCGGCGGATCCGCCTGCAGCGTCGGGAATACCACCTCGGACCATTCCGGATGGGGAGCACCCCAACTCAACCGACCCGCTGCATGCAACTGCTTGAACAGGGGCGGGAAGGACTGGCCGGTGGCCTGTTCGATGCCGGATAGCGCGCTCATGGATGTCCTTGTCGATAGAGACCGCCCAGCTTGCCCGAATCCGCGCAGGAGATGAACCGGCCACAGCACGCGGCAGGACTAGACTGCGACCACCGGATGCCGCCCATCGCTGCCATGAACGCCACTGCCCACAGCTTCATCGTCAACCTCGACGTCCCCGACCTGGCCGCCGCCGAAGACTTCTACATCCGGGCCTTCGGCCTGCGCATCGGCCGCCGTCTCGGCCCGGGTGCCGTGGAGCTGCTCGGTGGGCCAACGCCGCTCTACCTGCTGCACAACGACGCCGGCAGCGCCGCCACCGAAGACGGCGACGTGCGCGACTACGAGCGCCATTGGACGCCGCTGCACCTGGATTGGGTAGTGGATGACATCGACGCCGCGCTGGTACGTGCAGTCGCAGCCGGAGCGACGCTCGAGCAGTCCTTGCGCGAGCGTCGCTGGGGACGCATCGCCGTGCTGGCCGATCCGTTCGGCCACGGCTTCTGCCTGATCCAGTTCAGTGCTGAAGGCTACGACGCGCTGGTCGAATGACCGTTGCACCACTCACCACGGCAAAGGCACTGCCTCGCCATTGGCACGCTCGCCGTAGTACAGCGACGGCAGCAAGCGCGAGAGGAAACTGAACTCCGTATAGCAGTGCTTGAGCAGGCCCAGGCCGACCGCATCGCCGGCCTCGCGGTGCGGATCGGCGCTGTCCAGGCCGAGCACGAAGCGGCTGCGCAGCACACAGCCAAACGGCGTATCACGCGCCACGTGCAGCATCTGCCCGTCGCAGGGATCACCGTTTGCATCCAGGCGGACGTGGTCGCCGAAGCCCATGCGCGCGGCGATCACCGCCGATACATCGCCTGCATCCTGTGCCGCCTGCAGGCGCTGGGGCACCAGCAGCGTGCGCGGGTCATGGAACTTCAGGCGTGCCGCCACCGGCGGAATGTCGGCCAGCGATTCCACCGCATGGATGCTGGCACCGTGGTAGCTGCGCCCGCGCTGCCACGCCGCGTCCCAGCCGCGATGCTCGACATGATCGACCGGATGCCACCAGCGGATGTGCTGGGTGGTCTCGAAGAAGGTGAACCACCAGTCCAGCATGCGGCCCTTGCAGCCGTGCAGATCGCTACGCACCGCCACCAGCAGGGTGCCGTCTTCGCGGCGCTGGATGCCGGTCTCCAGGTGCATCGGCGCCGGGTCGAGCAGATCGTGGTGGTCCAGCCAGGCGCGTGCGTTCACAGCGGTATCCATCGGGGTCTCCTGCGGTGTTGGGAGACCCGACAATACGGAAACGTTATTCGTTTCTCAATTAGCCGGATGCGGTAAGATGGGCACAATGAACAGCACGACCCTGTCCGAGTCCACAACGCCGACCCGCCGCCGCGGCCGCCCTGCGCGCCCGGAGGCGGAAGTCCGCCACGCGGTACTGCAGGCCACCCTGGAGCTGCTGCTGGCACAGGGTTACGAGGCCACCACCATCGAAGCGGTGGCGGCGCAAGCCGGGGTGGCGAAGAAGACGGTGTATCGCCACGCCAGCAATCGCGAGGAACTGGTTGGGCTTGCGGTGCGCGAATGGACCGACGGCTTCGCGCCGCAGCTGCAGCGCGATGCGCACGGTGCCGACGAGGTGCTGCCGTTGCTGCAGGACATCCTGCAGGCGGTGTGCACGCAGGCACTGTCGGCGCAGGCGGTGCAGGTGTTCCGGCTGCTGGCTACCGATTTCCCCGGCAAGGATGCGCTGCTGCAGGCCTATCTGGACAATGGCATCGAACGCGGCCGAGCGCTGCTGGCTGACTGGCTGGAACGGCAGCAGCAGCGTGGGCTGCTGCGTGAGGGGGATTCCGCACGCATGGCGCGACTGATCCTGGCAATGGCCGTGGCCGAGCCGCTGCGCGAACGCGTGATCGGCGTGGTGGCCGAGGATGCGCCGGTGGAGGTGCACCTGCGTGAGTGCATGGCGTTGTTGGCGCCGGTGTTGCGGGTGCCGTAGGGTTGCCCCATCCGCGCATGGACGACAGTGGGTGGTGGGTGCCGTCCGTTGGTCGGCACCACATCATCCATCGCAGCTCATTCGCGCAGCATATCCACGAACGCGCGCAGCGCACCGGGCATCTGCCGCTGCTTCGGGTAGTACAGCGCGAAGCCGGCGAACGGTTCGCTCCATTCTTCCAGCACTGCCACCATCTGGCCGGATTCGATATACGGCCGCGCCGTGTCTTCCAGCACGTAGGCCAGGCCGATGCCATCAAGCACTGCACCCACGACGGTGCCCTGCTCACTCAACGTGAGCCGGCCCGGCACATCGATCTCCAGCGCTTGCCCGCTACGCTCGAACTGCCACTTGTAGAGATGCCCGCTGGCGAAGCGGAAGCGGATGCATTCGTGTGCCGCCAGGTCCCGCGGATGCTGTGGTGCCGGGTGTCGCCGCAGGTAGTCCGGCGAGCCGACAATCAGCCCGCGCAGCGGTGGCCCCATCGGCACCGCCACCATGTCCTCGGGCACGAACTCGTGCAGGCGCACGCCGGCGTCGTAGCCCTCGGCGACGATGTCGACCAGGCCATCGTTCTCGGTCAGCTCCACCCGCACGTCGGGGTGAGCGTGCAGGAAGCGCGCCAGTCGCGGCCCCAACTGGGTCGGTACCGCCGCGCGGGTGGCGTTGATGCGCAGCAGGCCGGCCGGGGCGGCACGGAACTGGTTCATCTCTTCCAGCGCGTCATGCACCTGGCCCAGCGCCGGCTGCAGGCGCTCCAGCAGGCGCTGCCCGGCCTCAGTCAGGGCCACGCTGCGCGTGGTGCGATGGAACAGGCCCACCCCCAACCGTTCTTCCAGCGCGCGGATCGCATAGCTCACTGCCGAGGTCGACAGCGCCAGCTCGGCACCGGCGCGGCGGAAGCTGCGGTGGCGGGCAACCGCCGCGAACGCGGCCAGGTGGGTGAGGTTGTCAGTGGCCATGATTGTGCAGTTCCACTTGATGAATCATGCCGATATCCACGCTTCTTGCCATTGCGAACGCGGCGTATTGTAAAGCGCCTTTCGATAAACCCTGCCAAGGATTCCCCATGTCCCTCGCCCGTGGTTACGCCGCCCATTCCCATACCGCTCCGCTGGTCCCCTATGAGTTCGAACGCCGTGCGGTCGGTCCCGACGACGTGCGCATCGAGATCCTCTACAGCGGCATCTGCCACTCCGACCTGCACCAGGCCCGCGATGATTGGGGTGGCTCGATCTACCCGATGGTGCCGGGCCACGAGATCATCGGCCGCGTCACCGAGGTCGGCAGCAACGTCACCCGCTTCAAGGTCGGCGACCACGCCGGCGTGGGTTGCATGGTCGACTCCTGCCGCCACTGCGACGCCTGCCAGCACGACCTGGAGCAGTACTGCGCCGAGGGCGCGACCTGGACCTACAACGGCCGTGAACGCGAAAGCGGCGCACCGACCTACGGCGGCTATTCCGACCACGTGGTGGTCGAGCAGCGCTTCGTGGTGAAGGTGTCCGACACCCTCGACCTGAAGGCGGCCGCACCGCTGCTGTGCGCCGGCATCACCACGTGGTCGCCGCTGCGCCATTGGAAGGTCGGCCCGGGCCAGAAGGTCGGCGTGATCGGCCTCGGCGGCCTCGGCCACATGGGCGTGAAGTTCGCCAAGGCGCTCGGTGCGCACGTGGTGATGATCACCACCACCCCGGAAAAGGGCGCCGATGCCAAGCGCCTGGGCGCCGATGAGGTGCTGGTCTCGCGCGATGCGGCGCAGATGAAGGCGCACGCCGGCAGCTTCGACTTCCTGCTCAATACCATCCCGGTCAGCCATGACACCAATCCGTACATGGGCCTGCTCAAGCGCGAAGCCACCATGTGCCTGGTCGGCGTGCTGACCGAACTGGACCCGCCGTTGACCGGTGGCAGCGTGATCTTCGGCCGCAAGCACCTGACCGGCTCGGCGATCGGCGGCATGGCCGAAACCCAGGAAATGATGGACTTCTGTGCCGAGCACGGCATCGTCAGCGATGTGGAGATGATCGACATCAGGAACGTCAACGAAGCCTGGGAGCGCATGGCGAAGAACGACGTGCGCTACCGCTTCGTGATCGACATGGCGACGTTGACGAACGCGGCCTGAGCCAAGACGGATCTGGAAATGAAAAACCCCGGCAATGCCGGGGTTTTTCTTTTGGGTAGTGCCGGCCGCTGGCCGGCAACCCCGCATGACGGTCAGTACGCGAACTCGCGGAACACCGGATCGACGTCACCATGCCAGCGGCCATGGAACAGCGCCAGCTTGCGCTCGGCCGGGGTCAGGCCGGATTCGACGATCTCCTGCAGCACGTCCAGGAACTTGCTCTCGTCCTGGCCATCGGCATTACGTGCGGCGCGACGCTTGAGGCCTTCCACCGAGATCTTGACCGCCTCGCCGGCGAGGTCACGCACGGTGCCATTGCGGAACGGCAGGTTCATCGCATGCTTCGGCACGCCGTCACGCAGCGCATGGCGCTCGGCCAGGGTGAAGTCACGCACCAGGTCCCAGGCGGCATCCAGTGCGGTGTCGTCATACAACAGGCCCACCCAGAATGCCGGCAGCGCACACAGGCGGCTCCACGGGCCACCATCGGCACCACGCATTTCCAGGTACTTCTTAAGGCGCACTTCCGGGAACGCGGTGGTCATGTGGTCCGACCAGTCGCGCAGCGTCGGCAGCGCACCCGGCAGCACCGGCAGCCTGGCCTGCATGAAATCGCGGAAGCTCTGCCCGCTGGCGTCGTGGTAGATGCCATCGCGGTAGGAGAAATACATCGGCACGTCGAGCAGGTAGTCGACATAGCGCTCGTAACCAAAACCATCCTCGAACACGAAGTCGAGCATGCCGGTGCGGTCGGCGTCGGTGTCGGTCCAGATGTGCGAGCGGTAGCTGAGGTAGCCGTTCGGCTTGCCTTCGGTGAACGGCGAATCGGCGAACAGCGCGGTGGCTATCGGCTGCAGCGCCAGCGACACGCGGAACTTCTTCACCATGTCCGCTTCGGTGGCGTAGTCCAGGTTCACCTGCACCGTGCAGGTGCGGGTCATCATGTCCAGGCCCAGCGAACCGACCTTGGGCATGTACGAGCGCATGATCTTGTAGCGCCCCTTGGGCATCCACGGCATTTCATCGCGCTTCCACTTCGGCTGGAAGCCCATGCCGAGGAAACCCAGCTGCAGTTCGCCGGCCACCTGCGCCACTTCATTGAGGTGGGTGCCGGTCTCCACGCAGGTCTGGTGGATGGTTTCCAGCGCCGCACCGGACAGTTCCAGCTGGCCGGCCGGTTCCAGCGTCACCGAGGCGCCATCGCGCAGCAGGGCGATCGTGCTGCCGTTCTCCTGCACGGGCTCCCAGCCGAAGCGGACCAGGCCGTTGAGCAGCGCTTCGATGCCGCGCTCGCCCTCGAAGGTCGGCGGGCGCAGGTCATCCAGGCGGAACCCGAACTTCTCGTGCTCGGTGCCGATGCGCCACTGCGCGCGGGGCTTCTCGCCGGAGGCGATCACCTCCACCAGCTGCGAGCGGTCGGTAATGGGGGTATCGGCGACGTGGCTGGGGCTCGACAAGGGAGAGGCTCGCTGGACGGTGGCGGGGGATGTGGGGCTCGCGGCCTTCCATCGCAAGGGCGCACTATAGCGTGGCACCCCGTCGCGTCATGCGACGGTGACGGGTTTCAGCATCCTACCGACGCCCTCTTGACCCTCGTACACTCAACGTCATGAGCCGCCATTCACGACACCCCGAACTGCACCGCTCCGAACGCGTCGGCTGGCTGCGCGCCGCCGTGCTGGGCGCCAACGATGGCATCGTCTCGGTGGCCGGGCTGGTGGTTGGCGTGGCGGCCAGCGGCGCCTCGGCTGCAACCATTCTGGCCACCGGCGTGGCCGGCACCGTAGCCGGCGCGATGTCCATGGCTGCCGGCGAGTATGTGTCGGTGCAGACCCAGGCCGACACCGAAGCAGCCGACCTGGCGATGGAGAAGCGCGAACTGCGCGACAACCCGCACAGCGAGCTGGAAGAGCTGGCCGCGATCTACCGCCACCGTGGCCTGGAACCTGCATTGGCCCGGCAGGTAGCCGAACAGCTCACCGCCCACGATGCGCTGGGCGCGCATGCGCGCGACGAACTGGGCATCACCGATACCCTGCGCGCCCGCCCGCTGCAGGCAGCGCTGGCCTCGGCCGGTGCGTTCACCTGCGGTGCGGCGCTGCCAGTGCTGGCCGCCCTGCTGGCGCCGGTCGACAAGGTCGCACTGATGACCACGGCCAGTACCCTGCTCGGCCTGTGCCTGACCGGCGCGGTGGCAGCCCAGGCCGGCGGCGCCCCGCCGGTACGCGGCGCAATGCGTGTGATGTTCTGGGGTGCACTGGCAATGGCCGCCGCTGCAGGCGTCGGTCGCCTGTTCGGCGCCCAGGTGACATGACCGGCATGCTGCCGCCAGTTACCGCACTGCTGGCCGAGATGGCCAGTCTGGCCGGCTGCGCACGCGCCGAAGGTTATGCGTGCATCACCGCTCGGCGCGAACATGGCGCCAGCTCGGTGGAGATTCCGCAACCCCAGTTCGCGATCCTGCTGGAAGGCCGCAAGCAGGTGCGTACCGCGCACCAGTCGCTGGAGTTCATCCCCGGCGACATCCTGCTGCTGACCCAGCGATGCCGCATCGATGTAGTCAACACCCCCGACCCACGCAGTGGCCGCTACCTCAGCGCCATCGTGCCGCTGTGTGCCGAAGTGCTGGCGGCCGCACGCACGCTGTGGAGCGGGGAGCTTCCCGCCGCTGGTCATGCGATGGCGCGACTGCCGTTGATCGATCATGGCGCGGTGCTGCGCCAGTGGCGGCAATCGCTGCAGGACGGCCGTTACAGCGAAGCGCGGCTGGCCCTGGCCTCGTTGGTACTGACCCTGTGCCGGCAGGGCCACGGCAACCTGCTGCTGCCGCAGGCGCCGAGCCTGGGCGAACAGATCCGCGACCGCATCGCCGCCGAACCGGCCCGCGACTGGCAATCGCGTGATGTGGAAGCGCTGTTCGCGCTGAGCGGCGCGACCCTGCGCCGTCGCCTGGCGGCCGAGGACACCAGCCTGCGCCAGCTGCTCACCGAGGCCCGGCTGGCGCATGGCATGCAGCTGCTCTACACCACGGACCTGCCGTTGAAGACCGTGGCCGCACGCGCGGGCTATCGGTCTGTGGCGAGTTTCAGCAAGCGCTTCGCCGAGCAGTACGGGCTGGCTCCCACAGACATTTGAGAGGGTTCGGCAGGGCTTGCAGCCCTGCACCTGCAGAGGCAACGGCAACAGCGAAAGCAACAGCAACAGCGGCTATCCGTGGGATGGCGGGGCGGTGTTGGTGGGCAGGACACGCCGTAAACCCGTCCCTGGGGGCTCGATGGCGCCATCCATGGCGCCAACGGTCCTGCCCACCCACACCGCCCCACCTCTGACAGATTTCTGCAGCTGTTGGTAGGTGTCGACCTTGGTCGACACATCTGTCAGATATCAAATGAGTCATCCACGCATGGCGTGGATCTACTGTATCGACCAAGGTCGACACCCACCGAGGCAATACGTCGTTCCAACAGATCGCGGAAAACTGTCGAAGGCGGGGTCGGTCCGGTTGCGGGGGCGTGAGCCGCATGGATGCGGCGACCGAGCTTACAGGGACGTACTTGCAGCGGCCCCCGCAACCGGACCCACCCCGCCATCCCACGGATAGCCCGCTGTTGCTGTTGCTTCGGCTGTTGCTGTTGCTTCGGCTGTTGCCGTTGCCTCTGCGGGTGCAGGGCGCAGCCCTGCAGACAACACTCCTTCCCTGAGCATTCCACGTAGTGGTTTGAGCGCCGCGCACACGCCAGCCACGGCACGCTAGGCCAACAGAACCGCCCGTCATCCACCGAGACCCCTCATGACCCTGCGCCACCTTCCCCTTCGCTCCGCCCTGCTGCTGGCCCTCTCCTCCCTGCCGCTGGCCGCGCTGGCCGAAGCCACCTCGCCCGCCCCCACCCGACAGGTACCGGGCGTCTACCACCTGCGCGTCGGCGCCTTGCAGGTCACCGCCCTGTTCGATGGCGTGGTCGCGCTGGGCCGGCAGGAAGTGGTGGACGTGCCGCCCACCCTGGTCAGCCGCCTGCTGGAAGGCCGCTACGTGCCCGAAGACAAGAAAGGCCTGCAGACCGCGATCAACGCCTTCCTGGTGCGCCAGGGCAACCACCTGACTTTGGTCGACACCGGCACCGCGCAGTGCTTCGGCCCCGGCCTGGGCCAGGTGCTGGGCAATCTGCGCGCCTCCGGCGTGGATCCGGCCGAGGTGGATGAGGTGCTGCTGACCCACGCCCATCCGGACCACCTGTGCGGCGTACTCGACGCGCAGGGTACGCCGGCCTACCCCAATGCCACGGTGTGGCTGTCCAAGGCGGATGCCGATTACTGGCTCAACCCAGCCAGCGAGGCCACCGCGCCGAAGGGCGTGCGCTTCGCCTTCCCGCTGGCACGCAACGCGGTGGCGCCGTATCAGGCCAGCGGCCACCTGCGCACCTTCAGCCCCGGCGATGCCCTGCCCGGCGGCGCGGTGGCGATGGACACCCATGGCCACACCCCCGGCCATGTCTCCTACCGGTTCGACAGCCAGGGCCAGTCACTGCTGGTATGGGGCGATGTGCTGCACTTCCACGCGGTGCAGTTCGCGCATCCGGAAGCGGCATTTGAGGCGGATTCGGACCGCAATGCGGCCACCGCCAGCCGTCGCAGTCTGCTGCAGCAGGCCACGGCCAATGGTTGGTGGGTGGCTGGTGCACATCTACCGTTCCCCGGCCTGGGCCATGTGCGCAGCGAAGGCCAGACCTACGCCTGGGTGCCGGCGGAGTATTCGCCGTTGAAATGACCCGTGTAGAGCCGAGCCCATGCTCGGCTACCGCGCTCAGCGTGCCGGGATTCCACAGCCGAGCGTAGGCTCGGCTCTACAGGAAGGCAGGGGATGCCTTACTCCAGCCCCAGCCAGCCGCCGATCACGCCACGGGCTTCGTCCACGCCGGTACGGTCTTCGCCGGAGAACACCTGCACGCTGACGCTGTCACCGTAGGCCGATTGCAGCTCCTTGCGCACCTTCTGCAGGGACTGCATCTGCTGGCTGCGGCTGAGCTTGTCGGCCTTGGTCAGCAACGCGTGCGCCGGCAGGCCGCGCTGCACGGCGTAGGACAGCATCTGCCGGTCGTAGTCCTTCAGCGGATGGCGGATGTCCATCACCACCACCAGCCCCTTCAGGGCTTCGCGGGTGCGGAAGTACTTGTCGATGAAGGCCTGCCAGTGCGCCTGCAGGTCCAGCGGCACCTTGGCGTAGCCGTAACCGGGCAGGTCGACCAGATGCGCTTCCGGGGTGACCTGGAAGAACACCAGCTGCTGGGTGCGGCCAGGGGTCTTGGAGACACGGGCCAGGGCGTTCTGGCGGGTCAGCGCGTTGAGCGCACTGGACTTGCCAGCGTTGGAGCGGCCGGCGAAGGCCACTTCAGCCCCTTCGTCGGGCGGCAGCTGCCGCACGTTGTGGGCCGAAAGGTGGTAACGGGCGCGTTCGATGAGCAATGACATATGCCTAGGATCGCATGTTGCGACGCCGCGCGCCCGTGCCGGCGGCCGTTGCGGGCATTTTGCTGCACTGCTGCGTTGACCGTGTGCTGAAACGGCGTTGATAATCCGGGCGATGCCGGCGGCCGCCGCCCGGCCCGGTCCATACGGAGCTTCAGCATGCGCCACGCTCGCGTTCTTGCCGTATCCGCCCTTGCCACTGCTGTAGTCGTTGCCGCTGCTGCGTTCGCGCAGACCACGTTGACCCCGCTGCCCGACAACGGGCCGATCAATACCGCCTCGCTGGAGGTGGATTTCAGCAAGACCCACTGGGGCGATGCCAAGGCCGGCCAGGCCAAGGCCTCGGCCTGCGCGGCCTGTCATGGCGTCGACGGCAATTCCACGGTGGAGATGTATCCGTCCATTGCCGGCCAGAGCGAACGCTACGTGGCCCAGCAGATGGCGCTGATCGCCAATGGCCAGCGCAGTTCCGGCGCAGCAGTGGCGATGGTGCCGTTCGTGCAGAACCTCACCCCGCAGGACATGCGTGATATCGGCGCCTACTTCGCCACGCAGAAAGCCAACGCCGGCATCGCCGATGACACGGCGGTCACCGAGGGCCCCTACAAGGGCATGAAGTTCTACGAGATCGGCCAGCAGCTGTACCGCGGCGGCGATGCCAAGCGCGGCCTGCCGGCCTGCATGGCCTGCCATGGCCCCAGCGGTGCCGGCAATCCCGGCCCGGCCTATCCGCATCTCGGTGGCCAGCACGCCAGCTATGTCGCGCGCCGCCTGCAGGAGTACCAGGCCGGCCAGACCAACGAGACCGACAAGGCACACTTCCAGATCATGGCCACGGTCGCGCAGAAGCTGAGCGAGCAGGAGGTGCAGGCGCTGTCGAGCTACCTGCAGGGCCTGCACAACAAGGCCGACGACGTGGCCGCTGCAGCTACGCCGACGCAACCGGCTGCCGCCCCCTGACCACCACTGGTCGGCCTGGGCCGCCACGTCGGCCCACGGCTGCGGTATGTTCCTTCACGCCGGCGGCTGCGCCGGCGTTGCTTTTTTCAACGGAGATGCGTGTCGATGAGGTTGATTTCCCGCCTGCTGTTGTCCGTGCTGGTACTGCTGCCGCTGGCAGCCTGCGCCGCCACCCCCGCCAATGCCCCGCTGGTCGAGGGCAAAGACTACGAGCGCATCGCGCAGCCGGGCCCGTTCCAGCCGTTGGCCGGCAAGATCGAGGTGGTCGAGGTCTTCGGCTACACCTGCCCGCATTGCGCCCACTTTGAACCGCAACTGGAAGCCTGGGCGGCCAAGCTGCCGGCCGACGTGCGCTTCACCCCGGTCCCGGCCGCCTTCGGTGGCGCCTGGGATGCATGGGCCCTGGCCTACTACGCCGCCGACGAAGTCGGCGTGGCCAAGCGCAGCCACGCGGCGGTCTTCAAGGCCCTGCACCAGGATGGCTCGCTGCCGATGCAGAACGTTTCGGCCGATGAGCTTGCCACCTTCTACAAGGCCTACGGGGTGACCCCGGACCGTTATCTGCAGGCCCTGCGCGGCGATGCCGTACAGAAGAAGGTCGATGCCGCCCGCGCGTTCGCCCAGCGCACCAGGATCCCGGGTACCCCGGCGCTGATCATCAATGGCCAGTATCTGGTGCGCGGCAACAGCTTCGACGACCAGCTGCGCATCGCCTCGGCCCTGATCGCCCAGGCCCGCGCCGCCCGCGGCCGCTGAACCAACACACACCATCGACACGGCGCTGTCGCCGCCGCATGTCATCATTTCCCCCTGGCTGGCGCCTGGCGCCGGCCCCCACCTTTCCAGATGCTGGAGACGTTTCCATGAAGATCCGTTACGCCCTCGCCCTCGCAGCGCTGCTGCCGATCCTGGCGGCCTGCAAGGCCGACGACGGCAGCACCAACACCACCGCGGCGCCGGCCGAACCGGCTGCAGCTCCGGCGGCCACCGAACCGGCCGCTCCGGCCGCGGGCAGCGAAGGCACCGCTCCGGCGGCCGCCGAAGGCGAAAAGGCCCCGGCCGAAGCCGCCCCCGCCGCGGCGCCGGCCCCGACCACCGCCGCGCTGACCGGCCCGGCCCCGGTGGAAGGCGCCGATTACCAGGTGATCCCGAACGGCCAGCCGTTCCAGCCGGCTGCCGGCAAGATCGAAGTGACCGAGATCTTCGGCTACGTCTGCCCGGCCTGCGCCGCATTCCAGCCGCTGGTCGGCCCGTGGAAGGCCGGCCTGCCCAGCGACGTGAACTTCGTCTACGTGCCGGCCATGTTTGGCGGCACCTGGGATGACTACGCCCGTGCCTTCTACGCCGCGCAGACCCTGGGCGTGCAGGAAAAGACCCACGAAGCGCTGTACGCCGCCATCCACTCGCAGAAGACCCTGAAGGGCGAGCGCGGCCGTGACTCGGTGGAAGACATCGCCAAGTTCTACGCCGCCTACGGCGTCGATCCGAAGCAGTTCGCCGCCACCATGGGCAGCTTCGCGGTGAATGCCAAGACCAACTCGGCCAAGCAGTTCGCCCAGCGCAGCCAGATCAGCGGCACCCCGTCGATCATCGTCAACGGCAAGTACCTGGTGAAGGGCAAGAGCTTCCCGGACATGCTGCGCATTGCCGACCACCTGATCGCCCGCGAACGCGGTGCGGCCCAGGCTCACTGATCCAAAGGACGTTGTTCCCGGCCGTGAATTCCCCCCGCACACGGACCCTGCGTTTGCTGACGGCCAACATCCAGGCCGGCTCAAGTACCCGCCGCTACAGCGACTATGTGACCCGCAGCTGGTCACATGCGCTGCCGGCGGGTCGCAAGCGCAGCAGCCTGGACGCGATCGCCACGCTGGCGCGCGACCATGACATCGTCGGCCTGCAGGAGGCCGACCCGGGCAGCCTGCGTTCGGGCTTCACCAACCAGACCCACTACCTGGCCCAACGCGCCGGCTTCAACTACTGGAGTCACCAGCCGAACCGGCGCATGGGCGGGGTCGCATCCAGCGCCAATGGCCTGCTGAGCAAGCTGGAACCGGTTGAAGTGCAGGATCACGCCCTGCCCGGCCGCATCGGCGGGCGCGGCGTGCTGCTGGCCAAGTTCGGCGACGGCGCCGATGGCCTGGCGGTGGCAGTGGCGCATCTGTCGCTGGGCGCGGGATCGCGGATGTCGCAGCTGGGCTTCATCGCCGAGCTGTTGTCCGACCACCCGAACGCCGTGTTGATGGGCGATTTCAACTGTCTGGCCGAGCGCCCGGAAATGCAGGTGCTGTACCAGAAGACCCGGCTGCAGCCCCCGGGCTGCATCGTGCCGACTTTCCCCAGCTGGCGCCCCGACCGCGCCATCGACCACATCCTGGTCAGCAGTGGCCTGCAGACCCGCACCGTGGAAGCCGTACCAGCCGCGTTCTCCGATCACCTCGCCCTGGCGATGCAGATCGACGTCCCGGCCGACGCCCTGCGCTGACTCGCCGTTACGGTAGGTGCGGACCGTTGGTCCGCACGCTCTGCGCCGGGCGCCGCCCGGCGCCCCCTAAATCGGGGCATAAACGACTTAATCCCCTCCGTCCCCTTTTTTTCAGGCGGTGACGGGTGCCTTCAACCGCCGCGCGGTCATCGTGCTGCCCACCGAGGCCAGCACCGTGCAGCCGATCGCCAGCCACTGCAATCCATGCAGGTGCTCGTGCAGCAGCAGCATCGCCCACAACGCGGCCACCGCCGGTTCCATGCTGATCAGGATGCCGAACGTTTCCTTCGGCAGGCGCTTGAGCGCCATCATCTCAAGCGACATCGGAATCGCGCTGGAGACCAGCGCCACCAGCAGGCCGGCCGCCAGGATCTTCGGCTCGAGCAGCGCGGCGCCGGCATGCACCACCCCCACCGGCACCACCACCAGCGACGCGGCCAGCAGCCCCAGCGAGACCGAGTGCCCAGCGTGCAGATGACCGGCACGCTTGCCGAACACGATGTACAGGCCCCAGCACGCCGCTGCGCCCATCGCATACAGCACGCCAGCCGGATCCAGCGCCGGGCCACCGCCCAGCGGCAGCAGCAGCAACAAACCCACCACCGCGCAGCCCACCCAGACGAAGTCGATGGGGCGTCGTGATGACAGCATCGCCACCGTCAGCGGCCCGGTGAACTCGATGGCCACCGCGATGCCGAAGGGAATCGTGCGCAGCGCCATGTAGAACAGCAGGTTCATCAGGCCCAGGGTGAGCCCGTAGCGCAGGATGGTGATCGCGTCCACGCGGCTGGTCCTCCAGCGCCATGGCCGCCAGAACATCAGCAGCAACAGGGCCGAGAAGCCCACACGCAGCGCGCTGGTGCCCTGGGCGCCGATCAGCGGGAACAGGTGTTTTGCGTAGGAGGTGCCGATGGCCAGCGAGGTGACCGAGCCGAGCACCGCCAGCGCCGGCAACATCGGCGCAAATCGTGAGGTCTGCATGCGCAAAGTCTATTGCGCCAGCGCCGAGCACTTGGCTCAATTGACAGCCCGTTCGTGCAACTTCTGCTCGCCATGGCCACCGCCCCCGTGCTCGACAGCTTCGACCGCGCCATCCTCGACCTGCTGCAGCGGGACAACACCCTGCCGCAGCGCGAGATCGCCGAGACCGTGCACCTGTCCACCCCGGCCGTGCAACGCCGGATCAAACGCCTGCAGGACAGCGGTGTGATCTCGGCCAACGTGGCGGTAGTCGCCGCAGCCAAGGTCGGGCGACCGCTGACCATCATCGTCGAAGTGCGCGTGGTCAGCGAGCAGCGTGATCACGTGGCGCCGTTCAAGCGCCGCGTGCAGGACGACCCGGCGGTGCAGCAGTGCTACTCGATCACCGGCGACGGCGATTTCCTGCTGCTGGTGTCGGCCGCGTCGATGGAGGAGTACGAGGCGATCACCGAGCGGTTGTTCGGCGGCGATGACAACATCGAGCGCTTCCGCACCTCGGTTGCACTGGGAACGTTGAAGCGCAGTTTCGAAGTGCCACTGGACCCGGTTCTGTAGCGCTGAGCCATGCTCGACTGCGCTTTGACCGCAAAGCAACAGCCGCCGAGCATGGCTCGGCGCTACAGTCGGAGACCATGAACACATCGCCCTCCCCCGCCCGTCGCCTGCGCCGCTGGCTGCTGCGCGGCCTGTGGCTGGTCATCGCGATCGTTGCCGCCATGGCACTGTGGAACAGCCCATGGGCCGCTGCACCGAAACTGCTGTGGACACTCTCGCGGATGCCTCCGGCCACCGAGCTTCCGGTGCCGGTGGAAGGCGTGCGGCCCCGCCAGATCGCCGATACGTTCGGCGCTCCGCGCGGCCGTGACCGCTCCCACGCCGGCATCGACATCTTCGCCAGGCGCGGCACCCCCGTGCGCAGTGCCACCGCCGGCGTCGTCGTGGATGTCAGCGAGCGCGGCCTCGGTGGCCGCCAGGTCTGGGTGATCGGGCCCGGGCGTGAACGTTACTACTACGCCCATCTGGACGACTGGGCTGAGGGCTTGGCGCGCGGCCAGGTGGTCCAGGCCGGCGACCTGCTCGGGCATGTAGGCGACAGCGGCAATGCCAAGGGCACGCCGCCGCACCTGCACTGGGGCATCTACGGCACCGACGGCGCGCGCGATCCACTCCCGCTGCTGCGCTGACCCAGCCCACACCCGGATCATCGGATCGATTCGTTCATTATTTGTAAATAGGAATAGTTCGTATTACGATTTCTTTCGTTTCCGGTGGCGCCAGGACGGCCTGCCCGCCCTCCCCCTACCCGTAGCGCCTCGCCTTCTGGATGCCGGCCGAGCGCGCGTGCTCGTCCAGGACCCCCATGACCCGTTCCGCCTTCCGTACCCCGCAGCCGCAACGGCTGTCCGTTGCCGTGCTCGCCGTTCTCTGCGCCGTGGCCCCGGCCGCCTTCGCCGACACCGCCGCCGACCCGACCACATTGGACAAGGTGGTGGTCAAGGGCGAACGCGCCGAAGGCTATTCGGTGCGCCGCACCTCGGCCGGTACCCGCTTCGACCTGGCACCGCGCGAGATCCCGCAGTCGCTCAGCATCATCAGCCACCAGCGCATCGAAGATCAGAACCTGGACGACATCATCGACGTGCTGGCCAACATCACCGGCGTGACCAGTACCCAGTCCGACAGCGAGCGCACCGAGTTCTATGCGCGCGGCTTCTACATCGATGCCTACCAGTTCGATGGCCTGCCGACGCAGATGGTGCAGAACTGGAGCTACGGTGATTCCGGCCTGGACCTTGCGCTGTACGACCGCGTGGAAGTGGTGCGTGGCGCCACCGGCCTGCTCAGTGGTGCCGGCAATCCGTCCGCGTCGGTGAACCTGATCCGCAAGCATGCCGACAGTGCCGAGCTGGCCGGCAGCGTGTCGGTGAACGTCGGCAGCTGGGGCCGCACCCGCACCACCGTGGACGTAGGCAGCGCGCTCAACGCCAGTGGCACGGTGCGCGGCCGCGTAATCGGCAGCTACCTGGACACCGATGGCCAGATGGACCGCTACAACCAGCGCAAGACGCTGGGCTATGCCGTCATCGACGCCGACCTGACTCCGGACACCCAGTTGAGCGTGGGCTACGACTACCAGCAGAAGCGCGCCAACGGCGCGACCTGGGGCGGTTTCCCGATGCTGTATTCGGATGGCTCGCGCACCGGCTACGACGAATCGTTCAACGCCAGCCCGGACTGGACCTACTGGGACACCACCAGCAAGCGCGCCTTCGCCACCCTGCAGCACGCCTTCAGCAATGGCTGGAAGTTCAAGGTTGGCGCCACGCACGATGAGACCAAGGCCGACGACAAACTGTTCTACCCGGCCTACAACGACTGGACCACGGGCGAATCGAACTTCGACAGGACCACCGGCGCGGGCATCTCGCCATCCGCAGGCTTCTACAACACTGAGCGCAAGGTCACCGGCGTTGATGGCTACATTGACGGCCCGTTCCAGCTGTTCGGCCGCGAGCACCAGCTGATGGCCGGCGTCAGCTACAACAGGCGCGAGTACGCCAACTACGGCGACTACCAGGTCGGTGGCCCGGGCCAGACCTGGGATCCGTTCGCCCGCTATCTGAACTGGACGGGCAAGATCGGTGAGCCGAACTGGAACCCGCTGGCCCTGGCCAGCGAGGGCACCATCACGCAGAAGGCCGGTTACGCGGCCGCGCGCCTGTCGCTGGCCGATCCGCTGAAGCTGATTGTCGGCGCTCGCTACACCGACTGGAAGAGCGAGGGTGAAGGCGCCGACCGCGCGCACAAGGTCACCACCCCATACGCCGGCCTGGTGTTCGACATCAACGGGACGTACTCGACCTACGCCAGCTACACCGAAATTTTCCAGCCGCAGACGCTGAAGGACCGCAATGGCGGCTACCTCGATCCGGTCGATGGCAAGAGCTACGAAGTTGGCGTCAAGGGCGCGTGGTTCGACAACCGCCTGAACGCCTCGCTGGCCGTGTTCCGCATCGAACAGGACAACGTCGGCCAGGCCACCGGTGAGCCGGTGCTGGGCAGCCAGAACGAGTTCGCCTATCGCGCTGCACGCGGCACCGTCAGCCGCGGCGTCGAGTTCGAGGTGAACGGCGAACTCGCCCCGGGCTGGAATGCGACCTTCGGTGCGTCGCGCTACGTGGCCAAGGACATCAACGACGCCGACATCAACACCAACCTGCCGCAGACCGCACTGAAGCTGTTCACCAGCTACACCCCGCAGTCGCTGCAGGCACTGACCGTCGGTGGCGGTGCCAACTGGCAGAACCGCATCTACTACCCGGTGCCGGCCTACGGCCGCATCGAGCAGAGCGGCTACGCACTGGTCAGCGCCTTCGTGCGCTACCGCATCTCGTCGGAGTTCAGCGTGCAGGCCAACCTCAGCAACCTGCTGGACAAGAAGTACCTGTCGCAGATCAACGGCTACGGTGCCTACGGCGATGGCCGCAACGGCTCGCTGACGTTCACCTGGGCGTTCTGATCAGACGCGGGGTACGACCGCGCCGCACCTGTAGAGCCGAGCACATGCTCGGCTCAGAGAATCAGCCGAGCGCGGGCTCGGCGCTACATCCGCAAGGCAGCGCCGGAACTGTCCGGCGCTGCCACCCTCACATCAGAAGCGCAGGTCCGCGCGCAGGTACCAGTAACGGCCACGCGGGATGTCGTAGGTCGAGGCGTCGTAGCCGTTCAACGAGCACGACAGGCAGATCGGCGGATCCTTGTCGAACACGTTGTTCAGGCCGGCGGTCAGCTGCAACCCCTTCATCCAGTCGATCTTGTAGCCCACCTGCATGTCGTGGAAGGTGGTGGCCGACAGCGTGTTGGTACCCGCAGCCTGGTTGCTGCACACCGGGAAGGCCGCGGCATCGCCACAGTTCTCGGTCAGCTCGGAGATGTGCCGCACCGTCCAGTTGGCGCTCCAGCGGTCCAGCGTCCAGCCGATGCTGGCGTTGCTGGTCCATTCGGGAATCGAACTGTCAGCCACTTCCACGCCGGGCTTCTGCGGCTGCTTCTGCCCGGCCGCGCCGGTGGCCTCGTAGCGGCCGACAAAGGTGTTCTTCCAGCCCAGCTTGAACTGGCCGATGGACGTCTGCGGCAGCGTCCAGAACAGATCCACGTCCCAGCCGTCGGTCTTGATCGAGCCCAGGTTGGTCAGGCGGTTGTTGAAGCTGCTGACCGCACCGGTGCTTGCACGGGTAATGCCATCACAGTAGATCGGGTCCAGCGTCTCCACGCACAGGTCCAGCTGGGTCTGCGCGTTGATTGCCTGGATCGCACCGTCGATGGCATGGCGGTAGAAGGTCACCTCCACATCGAAGCGCTCCGACCACGAGGCATTGTTGCCGAACCACGGGCTCCACACGAAGCCGGCACTGAAGCTGCGTGAACGTTCCGGGTCCAGCTCGCGGTTGCCGCCGGTGGTCACCGAGATCTGCGAGTTGGCCTGCTGGAAGCCGGCCGGCACGCCCAGCGCGGCACAGTTGGCGGCGCTGCCACGCGGCGGCGTGCCGCCCAGGCCCACCGAGCACGGATCGAACAGCTGCAGGTCGGCACGCGCCGCCGAGCCGTACAGTTCACCGATCGACGGCGCGCGGAAGCCCTCGGCGTAGGTGGTGCGCAGCACGAAATCATCGGTCACCTGCCAGCGCAGGCCGTACTTGGGCGTGAACTCGCCACCGAAGGTGGAGTAGTCCGAATAACGGCCGGCCAGGCTCAGGTCCAGCTTCTTGCCGAACGAGGAATCGGCGAAGATCGGCACGCTCAACTCCAGGTAAGCCTCGTTGACATCGTAGGAACCGGAGGTCGGCTGCGACGGCACGCCGTTGTAGTGACCAATCACCGTCAGCGGATCGGGCTGGTAGGAGCCCTTGTACTTGCGGTACTCGAAACCGGTGGCGAAGGACACCGGACCTGCCGGCAGCGAGAACAGCTCGCTGGACAGGTTGGCGGTGAACAGGCTCAGCTCGTTCTGGCTGCGGTCGCGCACCACCGGCTGGATCCACTTCAGCATGTCCGGGGTGATCGAACCGACGCCACCAAAGATGTTCAGCGGCACGCAGCCCGGCGTGGCCGCGCACACCGCCGGATCGCCCAGCGCCATGTTCACCTTGTAGATGTCATAGCTGCCGTAGTTGGTCTGTTCGGCCTTGTTCTTGCTGTACATGCCGTTGACGTCCCAGTACCAGCTGCGGTCGGCGGCATGGAAGTCACCGACCAGGCCGGTGGCGAAATAGGTGGTGTCCACTTCCTGCTTGAACACGCGCGCACCGCCTTCCACCGGACGGCGGCCGATCAGGCTCAGGTTGTCGCCCGCTACCAGGTCAAACCCGAACGGGTTGTACGGGTTGAGTGCAGACACGGTGATGTTGTCGGCCAGCGGATTGCCGGTGGCGCCATCGGGGCCGAAGAACAGCGGCTCGGGGCCGGCCTGGTTGGTCGACTCGCGACGGTTGCCCAGTGCCTTGACGTACCACTGCACGTTGTCGGTGATGTCGAAGCGGAACTGGCCGAACAGGCCCTTGCGCTCCGACGGTGTCAGCACCATGTTGTATTCGGCGAAGTTGAAGCGGTCGGCGGTAGCGAAGCAGTGGTAGTCATCCGTGCGGCTGCAGCCGGCACTGCCGTCGTAGCGCGGATTGCTCACGCCGGTATTGGGCACGATGTTCTGCACCGCACCGGTGTTCGGGTCGGTGAACATGAAACGGCCCTGCGGAATGCCGCCGCTGCCGAAGGCCAGACCGGTGCCGGGAATCGGGAAGCGCGACTGTTCGCGGTCCTTGGCAAACACCGGATCCTGCTTGGTCCAGCTGGCGCCCAGGAACAGGCTGAAGCGGTCGCCGCTCTTGCCCCAAGCCAGGTCCACGCCCTTCTGGGTGCCGTCGCCCTTGCTGTACTCGCCGTAGTTCAGCGTCACCTGGCCACCATCGAAATCGCGGCGGGTGATGATGTTGACCACGCCTGCAATGGCATCGGAGCCGTACAGTGACGACGCGCCATCTTCCAGCACCTCGATGCGCTCGACGATGGCCAACGGAATGGTGTTGAGGTCGGTGGCCGAGCCGACGCCGGAGGCGGACGACTCATTGACCCAGCGGATGCCATCGACCAGCACCAGCACGCGCTTGGCCCCCAGGTGGCGCAGGTCGACCTGCGCCGAACCGGCACCTACGCCACTGCCATCGGGCGGGAAACCGAAGTTGCCGGACGAGTTGAACTTGGCGTTGAGCGCCGAACCGGAACCGGTGAGCTGCTGCAGCACTTCGCCGATCGAGGTCAGGCCGGTGCGTTCGATGTCACCGCGCGTCAATGTCTGGATCGGCACCTGGCCTTCGACTTCAGCGCGCTTGATGCGGGTGCCGGTCACTTCCACCGCATCGAGGTTGGTGGTGGATTGTGCAGCGGCACCCAGCGGTGCCAGGGTCATCACGCACAGCGCGACGGCAACCGCCAACGGGCGGTGGTGCAGGTGATTCATTCGCTCTCTCTCCAAAGGAATGTCGGGACATGGACTGCCGCGCTCCCCCCTGCATGGCGGCAGCGTCTCCTTTGTAAACAAGTGGTAAAAGGCCCGGCGTGACGGTCGACACTCTTTCACGTGGAATTGACGCAATTACAGGCGCTTTGCGTCAAATAGCTGCAGTTATGACCTTGCGATGGTGTTCACGGCACGCGGCCTTGATGCCGGCCGCGACATCGCGCGCCGGGAGTTGCCGCATTTATCGAACAGGTCTTTGCCGAACCATTTCAGAAGTAGTCTGAAATTGCTTGATTCAGAAGGCCCCGCTGATCGGTCCGGTGCAGACTCGAACCTCCAGCCAATCGCAGGAGGATGGATCATGAAACCAGCAAGTGGCGCGCCGGGCGTTACGATGGTGATGACGCTGCTTCTTTTCCTGGCAGGCGAATCGAGAGCGGGCGGCGTAATCGAGTGCAACGACTGCCCCTCTCCCAGCAATGCGGCCTAGGCCTCGGGAGAGGGACTGACGGTTGTGGTGGATTTCGAGAGAGCCGAGTTGACTGCTTTCGACGTTGAACATGACCCTGAGAGCGGAGAGTGGCGAGCAAATCCCACCCCGGTTCCAGCGCAGATTGAAATGGCTTTTCTGCGGATCCTGGATGCGACGCTGTCAGCGGGGCAAGCGCCGCTCATGCAGCAATCACCGCATGAGCGGCAGTGAGACAAAGCTCTATCGCACGAAGGCAATCCGCTCCATACCGGTCGCCTCGGCCGCGGCCAGAATCCTCGCCATGCCTTCGTACTCGGCCGCCGGATCGGTGGCGATGCGCAGCTCCGGCAGGTTGCCGGCATGTTCGCCCACCTGTGCCTGCAGGCGCGCCTGAAGCTCGCTGATCGTCATGGGCTGGCCATTCCAGCTGAGCTGGTTGGCAGCATCCAGGCGCAGCTCGATCGGCGGCGGCGGTTCGGGGCGATCGATCGTGCGATCGGTGGCCTGTGGTAACTGCACGGCAATCGGCCGGGCCACGATCGGCGCGGTCACGATGAAGATGATCAACAGCACCAGCATCACATCCACCAGTGGCGTGACATTGATGTCCGCCAGCGGACCGCTTCTTCCTGCGCTACTGAACGCCATGTGCCGCTCCCTGCAGCCGGGCCGTTCGCCCAAGGCCGACGTTACGACGCCTCCCGTCCCCTGCGGCAGTGGCCTGCGCGGGGTCATTCAGCTGTCGTTGCCAACGCTCGGCGTGCACGCAATGCGAAACTGAATTCAGCCATCGCCCGCTATGCTGGTCGCCATGACCCGACGCACTTCAACTGCCCTGTCCCTGCTGCCCTTGGCCACCACGCTGCTGATCGGCTGCGCCAACGCCCAGTCCCTCGACGCCCAGAACGCGCAGCTGAAGGCCGCGATCGCAGCCGCCGAACGCGGCCAGTTCGATCCCGGCCAGGCCGCTGCACTCAGCCGCCATCCGGCTTACGGATGGCTGGAGTACGCCAACCTGCGCCGCAACATCGACACCGTCGATACCGCGCAGGCACAGGCCTTCCTCAAGCGCTATGACGGCCAGGCCGTGGCCAACACGTTCCGCAGCGTGTGGCTGCCCTCGGTCGCACGCCGCCAGGACTGGCCCACCCTGCTCGCCAACTGGGTGCCCACCGACAACGCCGGCCTGCGCTGTGCGCAACTGACCGCTCGTCAGGTGACGGGCAAGGTCGATTCGCAGTGGATCAGCGAGGCGCAGGACCTGTGGCGCAAGAACGGCAAGTCGCTGCCGGACGGCTGTGATGCCGTTTTCGCCGTGCTGCAGGCGCAAGGTGGCCTGAGCGACGCCCTGCGCTGGGAACGGATCGATGCCGCCGCCGACGCGCAGCAGCCCGCCGTGATGCGCAGCGCTGCGCGTGGCCTGCCTGCCACCGACCTGGCGCTGGCGAACAATTACGCTGCCTTTGTCGACAAGCCCAATGCCAGCGCGTTGAACTGGCCGCGCAACGAACGCAGCCGGCGCATCGCCACCGATGGCCTGGCCAAGCTGGCCAAGGCCGACCCGGCCGCCACCGAACAGCAGCTGCCGCAGTACGCCCAGGCGCTGGGCCTGAGTGCCGCGCAGCAGGGCCAGGTGCTATACCAGATCGCACTGTGGACGGTGGCGTCCTACCTGCCCGATTCGGCGCGCCGCCTCAACGCGGTGCCGGAATCGGCGTATGACGAACGCCTGCACGAATGGCGCGTGCGCGAAGCGATGTCGCGCGGCGACTGGCCGGCGGCGCTGACCGCCATCCGCAAGATGGGCAGCAAGCAGCGCAGCGACCCGCGCTGGCGCTACTTCGAAGGCCGGATGCTGGAGAAGACCGGCCAGGCCCAGCAGGCGCAGCCGCTGTTCCGCGAAGCCGCACGCGCACCGACCTTCCACGGTTTCCTGGCCGCCGACAAGCTGCAGCAGGGCTACACGCTGTGCCCGTGGAAGCCGAATGACAGCGCGCAGGCACAGGCAGCGGTCGCGCGCGACCCGGCCATCCAGCGCGCGATGGCGCTGTACCAGATCGACCGCGCCAGCTGGGCCGTGGCCGAATGGAACAGCGCGCTGTCGCGCTTCGATGACACCCAGCGCCGCCTGGCGGTACGTGTCGCGCAGGACAACGGCTGGTTCGACCGCGCCGTGTTCGCGCTCGGCAAGCAGCCGCAGGAACAGCGCCTGTACGACCTGCGTTTCCCGCTGCACCACGACGCCACCATCCGCCGCGAGTCGGCACGCAATGCCATCGACCCGGCCTGGGTGGCTGCGGAGATCCGCGCTGAGAGCACGTTCACCCCGCGTGCGCGCTCGCCTGCGAATGCCATGGGCCTGATGCAGGTGCTGCCGGCCACCGGTGCCAGCGTGGCCAAGTCCATCGGCCTGACCGGCTACGGCGGCGCCGACAGCCTGTACGACCCGGACACCAACATCGCGATCGGCACCGCCTATCTGCGCCAGCTGATGAACAAGTACGATGGCCTGCCGTACGTGACCATCGCCGCCTACAACGCGGGGCCGACGCCGACAGCACGCTGGCAGGGCCAACGCCCGGGCTTCGATCCGGATCTGTGGATCGAGACCATCAGCTACAAGGAAACCCGCGAGTACGTGGCCCGCGTGCTGGCCTTCAGCGTGATCTACGACTGGCGCCTCAATGGTGATGCGCTGCCGCTGAGCGACCGCCTGATGGGCCGCCTGGTGGACAAGCGCAAGCGCTTCAGCTGCGCGGCCAACGCCGAGCAGGGCGGCGATTGATCACCCGCCTTCTGTAGAGCCGAGCCCACGCTCGGCTGCTGTTCTGTCCGGTAGCGCTACCGCCTGAGCAGCCGAGCATGGGCTCGGCTCTACAAGTCGGGCATGCGATGATCCCGACCATGAAGATCTATCTTGTCGGCGGCGCCGTGCGCGACCGCCTGCTGCAGCGCCCTGCCGGCGACCGCGACTGGGTGGTGGTCGGCGCCACGCCCGCGCAGATGGAAGCACAGGGCTACACCGCCGTCGGCCGTGATTTCCCGGTGTTCCTGCATCCGAAGACCGGTGAGGAATACGCGCTGGCGCGCACCGAGCGCAAATCCGGCCGCGGCTATCGCGGCTTCGTGGTCGATGCCGATCCGGCCGTGACGCTGGAAGAGGACCTGCAGCGCCGCGACTTCACCATCAATGCGATTGCCTGCGACGAAGACACCGGCACGCTGGTCGATCCCTATGGCGGTGTCCGTGACCTGGAACAGCGCGTGCTGCGCCATGTCGGGCCGGCCTTCGTCGAGGATCCGCTGCGCGTGCTGCGCGCGGCGCGCTTCATGGCCCGTTTTGCACCACTGGGCTTTACCGTCGCCGAAGAGACCATGGCACTGATGCGCGAGGTCGCCGCCAGCGGTGAACTGGACGCGCTGGTGCCGGAACGCGTCTGGCAGGAACTGCGCAAGGCGCTGGTCAGTGAACGGCCCTCCGCCTTCCTGCGCACGCTGCACGATGCGCAGGCACTGGGCCCAATCCTGCCCGAACTGGAAGCACTGTACGGCGTACCGCAGCGTGCCGAATTCCACCCGGAAGTCGACACCGGCATCCACCAGGAAATGGTCAGCGACATGGCCGCGAAGCTCGCCCCCGGCGATGACCTGGTCGGCTTCGCTGCCCTCACCCACGATCTCGGCAAGGGCCTGACCCCGCCGGAGGAATGGCCGCGCCACATCATGCACGAGCAGCGCGGCATCAAGCCGTTGAAGGCACTGTGTGCGCGGTTGAAGATTCCCACCGAACACCAGCAGCTGGCCGAAGCGGTGTGCCGCGAGCACTTGAACGTGCACCGCATCGACGAACTGCGCGATGCCACCGTGCTGGAACTGCTGGGCCGCTGTGATGCGCTGCGCCGGCCGGAACGCGTGGCCCGCATCGCACTGTGCTGCGAGGCCGACAAGCGCGGCCGGCTCGGCTTCGAGGACGCCGACTACCCGCAGGGCGAAACACTCAAGCGCCTGCACCAGGCGGCGCTGTCAGTGCAGGCACGGGATCTGGATACCACGCATCTGAAGGGCCCGGCCATCGGCGAAGCGCTGGCCAAGGCGCGGGTGAAAGCCATCGCCGCCGCCCGCTGAAGCACCTGGTGATGCCGGCTGCTGGCCGGCACCGATCGCCCGTCTATCGACGACGCTTACGCGAGAAGTGGTCGACAGCATGAGCACCCAACAAGATGGGTTGCATCAAGAGGAACAGCCATCCACCCAGCCGGAGTGTCTCCACCGGATTGAACCGGGTGATGAACGCAGCTGCCAGTGCCAAACCCGCAACAAGGCCGATCTCATAGACCCACAGCGATCGGTTAGAACGCCTGCCCACGATGCTCCTCTCCATTGAACAGTACGTACTTGCCTGCCGCCTTAGCTTCCTCGATCAGTGCGCCTTCCCACGGTTGATCGCCGCAGCCCGTTGCTTCAATTGGGTCACAGTGCCGGGAATCACTTCCCTGCCCCATCCATGACTACAACCATCTAATTCGTATCCACGCCTTCGAACGCGATCGGAGGTGGCAATCCGAACAGAATTCGATTGGGCGAATACGAGTTGCAGGCCTCGCTGCGCCGGAGAAGCGCCCGCTTTGCCGATGGACTTCTTGGAGGATTGCTTCTGCCCGTTCGCATCGTGACGCATACCAGCCCCGCGTACGCCTTAAACCGCACGGTGAATGGGCGGCCATGCCTGAGAGTAGTCGAATGCCTGATGGGAGCCCTTGGGCTACCGTCAATGGGCTAAACAATGGGGACGTTTCGCCGCGCCTGAGGACCGGAACAGAACATTTCACCGGAGACATGAGAGCCTTGATGCGCTTAAGGATCCGAATAGGAAATTCTGCGAGTTGATGACACTACGCTCATCGACTTCCTTCCCACTGAACTTTCGCCGCCGCAACCCCAATGCAAAGGAAAAACATGGTAAGACCACGATTAGTGAAGTTCCGAAGAAATGAAATCAGGAGAACAGTAGAATCCCTCCTCAAACTCCCAATCACCCTCGCTCTCACCTTGCTCCAAGAGCCTATACACTTCGGCCACTGCAGCGTGAGGCGGCACATCCACGGCATAGAGTAGTCTTTCACCAACGTTAGAGCCTTCGTAGGTACAGCCAAGAACTTCCAGTTCTGACCAACGCATCAGGAAGCGCTCATCTCCTGCGAATGCTGGCAACCTGACTCGATATGTGGAATGCCCCCCCCGAGCGAGAACTCCCACGAACATTAAGCCATCTTCGTCACGCTCCGTCGCGATAGTATCTCCACAACTAACCCCGTATGCATAAAATGGAATATTGTCCAGCACAAGCGAACCATCCGGCAAAAGTCGGACATGCATAATCTCCACCCCGCCGTCATCCAAGGCAAATCTTACCTTCGTCGCGCTGTCATTCATCTTCCACTCCACTCATCGGGGTTCCTTGCCGCCTTGTCTCGATTGCACGTCCTACAGGCGTCTCTCTCGTTCTCAGGACTATTATTTCCACCTCTCGACTTTGGATCAATGTGGTCCCTCTCTCGGGAATTTGGCAATCCTTGCGTATTGGTTGTAGGAACTCCGCAGTAGACGCATGGGACACCCTCCTTGCTCGCCTTAGCTTCGGGAGACTCCTTCGGGAACCGCTTCCCCGCACCAGGCCCTCCAGTTGAGCCACGCTTTCCATCACTTCCAGGCTCTCGATCCGAGACTATCGAACCATCACTCTTCAATGCAGGCTCATGTGGTGCCGGTTTTGACTCCTGCACCAGCTCCCTGATTCCCGCTTCCAGCCTATTGCCAAGTTCCACACGTTGTTCAGGAGTGGTACTTGTGTAGTAGATGGTCGCACCAGCAATCGGAATGAAGACGAAAGGAACGAGCAGTTGCAGCGCGGCCCTCCCATCAGGATCCGTGAACTTGTAGGGATTTCCGTCCGCATATCGGTATCGATTGAATTGGCTAGCTGGCTGTTGATGTGCCGTCACCGGATCCACCGACAGGAATATACCCAACTGCGGATCCATATACCGCTGCTGCATGTAGCTCAGCCCAGTGGCCGAATCGCTCACATGCCCGGTATATCCAGGACCATCATCAACCTGACCACCAACTACTGTCCCGTAGGGTTCATAGATGTGGCGCTTGGTCACTGCGCCATTGGCATCCGATTCGGCCACCACCGATCCAAGCGCATCGGTGTGGATATAGGTGATCGTCTGCGCCCTGGCAGCAGAGCCCCACGCAACCAGAGTCAAGATCAGCAACGTTCTGAAAATGATCGATAGCATCACTGTCGCCTCCCAGACGGCCTTCATGGCAATTCATCGCTCAAAGCCATCCTGCACTACCAACTCGTTGGACGGCCGGGAACAGCCGCTCGCATTACAGGCTACAACCCGGAAGGCAGTGATTTTGGGCATGCCACGCACAACAACTGAGCAGAAAGGAAGCGTGGCCACACAACCCGCCGTTCCGCTGAATTCATAACGCGTGGCGCCCGCAACTTCCGTCCACCCGCCTTGGTAGGTCGTATGTCCCTCGGAATAGTAGTACCAGGCTTCAAACAGGACCGGTGCTTCTGGAATTGGTGGAGGAATGTTCACCGCCGTGACTGCAGCTGGCGAGAAGACACTGCAGCCCGCTTCGTTACATGCGGCAACTCGATATCCATAAGTAGCGTTACTCCTGCCACTGACAGCTCGCTGCTGCGACCCGTCGTTTTGAAGGTTGCCAAAGCCTCCGCCGTTGATCTGCTCCTGCAGCAGATAGCTCGTTGCGCGGTCCACAGACGACCAGTTCACGGTGTAGCTACCCGTGTTGCTCGACGCTGGCGAACTGATCGACGGCGCTGCTGCCGGAGCAATCACCACCTGGACTGCGGATACGCCCGAATATGGTCCGCACCCTACCAAAGCACAGCCTCGAACGCGGTATTCGTACACCCCATGAGCGCGGCCGGAAGCGGCGTAGCTGACGGCCGCCGCACTGGAAATGGTAGCCCAGCCTCCACCATTGAAGCGCTCATCCAGTTGATACGAAGTGGCGTTGCTCACCGCGTTCCAATTGATCGAATATGCAGACCCCAGCACTTTGGCTGGAGCGTTCAATGCCGGGGCCGAAGTCGGCAGATGAACGGACTTCACTGTCACAGCTTGGGAATAGACACCACAGCCACTCGTGTTGCAGCCACGTGCACGATACCCGTAAGTTCCGCCTGGCTTCGCACTGAAAGATCGGCTGCGCTCTGCAGAATTCTGCACTTCCCCCCACGCACCGGCATCCTTCTGCTCTTCCAACCTGTATGAGGTAGCGCCTGCAACCGCTGTCCAGCCCACAATGTAGTTGCCGCCCGTTGCGCTGGCTGGAGCCGTGATCGTGGGCGCAGCCGTCGGTGCCAACTCAACCACCACTGTCACTTCGGCGCTCCAACCGCCGCACAGTACGGCACGGCAAGCGCGAATCCTGAGCCCATGACTCCCGGCAGGCTTGCCAGTGGTCGACCATGCCAGCGCCGATCCAGAATAGGCAGAGAGCCAGCCCCCCTGTCCGGTTCTCTGCTGCAGCTCATAAGTCGATACACCCACTACGCTCGACCAGCCAACCGTGAAACTCCCAGTACTGCTGAATGAGGGCGCAGTAATCACCGGCACCCCCGGCGCCATGGCGGTCACAGACTTGGCAAGCAGACTGCCATTCAAGTGAATGTACTCCGTGCCTTCACCCGTCCGCTGGTTTTCTTGTCTGCGCAGCACGCCTGCGCTGTCGTAGAGCGACAGGATATCCCCGCCTGGCGCCTGGCTCAGCACGCGACGCCCATGTGCGTCATAAGCATACTTTTCGGCACCTTCAACCTCGCGCAGGCGATTTCCGAAATCGAACCTGAAGGCCTGTCCATTGCGCGTGGCGAGATTGCCCTGCACGTCATATCCCAGCCCCATGGTGGTTGCACCATCGGAAGACTGCACATTGGTAAGACGATTGTTGCTGTCATACCAGTAGATGTGGTCTTTCACTCCGGCTAATCGAGCTGATCGCAGGTTGTCCAGTGCGTCGTAGCTATAGGTCATTACTCCGTCGCCACCGAATCTTGCTGAGCTCGCCCGGGTGAGCCTGTCCAGATCGTCATACTGCATCGTCCGATTGCGACCCGCGTCGAGAACGTCCTCGATCCTCGTCACGTTTCCGCCGCCGTCGTAGCTGTAGACATCGTCCAGCACACCTGCGGAATCTGTTACGCGCCCAGGCAACTGGCGCGCGTTCTGGGTCATGCCATGGACGATGCCATTTCCATAAGTGAATGCGCGCATACCCCCGTTGGGATGATAGGAAACACCCAATGCAAATCCCCCAACACGCGTGATCTGCCCCAGACCGTTGGGCGCCAGATCAACCGACAGGCCACTGGGATACTGGATGCTGGCCATCACGCCGCGCGCATCATAGCCATAGCCAAGCGCCCAGTTGAACGCACCGGCAATCGTGGCACTCTCGCCCACCAGCAATCGCCGCCGGTTGTACACGTATGTGTTGACGACCGGACTGGTATTGATGGCGTTCCTCGTCGTAACCTGCTGCGGTAGCCCATCTGGGGTGTAGACCCATTGCTGGTCGCCGTTGCCATCCGGGAACGTCAAGGTCCTCAACCGGTTGCGGGCGTCGTAGCCACGGTCTACGCGACGTCCAGAGGAATAGGCACTGGATGCATCGCAGGAGTCGACTGCGGGAAGATTCATTCCCGTGGCTGACCAGAGGATGTTGTCGGACGCGTCGTAGCCAAGCGTAGTGGCACCAGTCTCAGGCTCGATGCTCTTGCAAAGACGTTGATGCATGTCGTAGACATATCGACGTGTCAGCGAGACCGATCCATCGCTGCTACGCTGCGTAACGCTCACCGGATTACCGAATACATTTCGCGGTATATCCAGCACGACGCCTGTAGGCTTCACGATAGCGATCGGGGCCGTGTAGGCCGGCTTATCGAAAGCCTGGAAACTGGTCTGGGTCTGCTTTCCGCGCGCGTCGGTCACCCGGATTCGCGCGCCTGGCAGATACTCGGTCACTGTTACCAGCGTACCCAGCTCACTGTCTTGGATAGCAGCAGTCCTGCGACCGAGCGTGTCGTACTCACTCCAGTTTCCCGTGGTCAGATTCGCTCCCCTGCCCGGGTAAGACGCAAACAACAGCCGACCTTCATGGTCATAGCTGAAGCGCTGCAACCGCTGCGTTTCCGCGATGTTGGCAGCATCGTACTCGCGCGTAAAAACGGGTCGCCAGAGGGCATCATAGATCGTCTCCAAGCGCCCATTTCCAGTTGCGATGTCCTGTCGCCAATGCCCCGCAGGAATGCCGTACTCCTCCGCACCCACCTGTTGAAAGACGCGGGTCATCGGAGTCCAGTTCACCGCATCCCCTGCGGGATAGACGACGCTGGCAACTCGCCCCATTGCATCATAGCCGTAGCTGGTGGCAAATCCACTTTCATCAGTTGCGCTTGCTATCCAACCATTCTCGTCAACCACAACTCTTGACGTCGTCGCGTCTGCAAACTGCACCAGCCCAGGAATCCCGCGCCTCCACTCGGAGAGTTTAGTGGTGTTGCCGTTTCCATCACGGACCGATGCGACGGTACCGTCTGCATGATAAGTCCTTGTCTGGGTCCGTTTTCCAAATGCGAACGTCTCGACTGGCATGGCATTGGCATCGAAGGCCGCTTCGGCAACTATGGTTGCACTGGCAAGATCGGTCACTCGTGACAGCTGTCCCAACACCCAGTGAACTGTATTGTCGTGATAATCGAGCCGCTCACGAACGGATCCGCTAGGTCCAGTGCGAACTCGCTCCACTGGGCGTGCAAAGCGGTCGTAGGCTGCCGCTTGCCAAGTGTAGGTAGTATCGTCCTGTTGCAACTGTGTCCGCGTAACAGGACGCACGCGAACTGTTGCTGGATCGTTCAAGCTTCCGAGAATCGCACCATACTCCCCAATGAAGGGTTGACCGGCAGCCGAAGCATCGGCCAAGTAGTCACTGGATCGTGTCTGTACCACACGCCCTTGGGCATCGAGAACCTCCTCGCGCAGTTCCCGCCCATCGTTGAGCATGTAGAGATTGCCAAAGGTCAACTTCTGAGTAGTAGCATCCGGGCGACGAACCTGTACGACCTTCGTCTGGATGCACGTCGCACAAGGGTAGACGGCGGGCTCATTCTGGCTTCCCCACAGGTCAGAAGGAGAATTGCCATAGTCATAGGTCCACTGCATGGTCGACAGGCCGGGACCGGTGATGGCCTTGCCGACGATGCTGAGTACATCGAAGAAATGAGGAACACCCAATACGTACTCTGGATCCTCACGGGGATCGCCCTTCTGCATGCATTCGGTGAGATGCACGCCGTGTCGCCAATGCCGTTGATTGACGAACGAAAAGGTACCCGTAGCGCCCGCCGGATGTGTTGCAGTCACAACATAGTCAGCTGACAGCGGAAGGGAGGAGTCCCTACACCACGGCAAGCCTGGCAGCGTATCGATGGGTAGCGGGGCCGACGGCAGAAGTGTTCCTGAGTAGGCATAGCGCCATGAGCTACCGTCTGGACGAGTGACCTTTGTCAACAGGTTTTCCGCCAGGGTCGTCTGGTACTGGAAGCCCCAGGAGCGCCCATTGGCAGTGGCACTGGTCATTCGTCCCTGACTGTAGACAAACCCGATTTCGCGCCCGTCGTTGCTCCAGATCCGCGTGGGCAGGCCCTCGCCGTTGTATGAGAACTGGACCCAGTTTCCGAACCGATCCTCCAACCTGGTTGCCAAAAGGTAATAGCGCGTTCGCTCCAGGATGACTGACACCGGATCGTTGCCACGCGTAGTGGGTACGAGCTTCTGCAACGGTGCCTCACGGCGCGTGGTCAATTGATTGAAGTAGTAGCGCTCACCCGAGGTCGTTGTAAGCCGGAACCCGTCGCGACTACCATTGTCCATAGTGATGCAGTCAATAGCATCGCGCTCTTTGGTTGTAAGTCGGGTGCTCGTTCCTGCAGTAGGCAAGGGGGTGCCTGCGATAATGCCAAGCATGGCAGTGTCGCCTCGACCTGGCAGGTGTACGTTGAGCCCGCTCCAGAACTCCCTGACATTGAAGATGCCGCTGCCCGGCACACTCCCCACAGTGCATACCCTTGCAGGAAGACCGGTGGAATTCGCGTAGGTTACCGCCACATGAGGCACTTCAACATCCCAATTTCCCAGGCCCAACAGGCGAGCATCGTGGTCGCGGATGCTACCTTGCGGCTGCAACTGCATATTCAATCGGCGTGCAAACTGCACGGGCAGATTACTGTTGCCTGGCAGGTCGATTTCGACCACGCGGAACTGCGTGCTTCCGTCGTATAGACTTACGCCCTCGCCGAACAGCCCCGTATCCAAAGTGGACAGCGATTCAGCGTTCTGGATTCGCTTCCGGTATTCCAAATAGGGATGGATACCGTCCGCAACCGACTGAGCCGCGACTGGTCCCGAGATAATAAGACCGATCAAGAAAACTGGCAGCACAGTCGAACGCAACGCAACACGACGCAATGCATCGATCACTAGGCATTCCTTCAGATTTGGATTCCATTTCCCAAAGGCCGGCCTTGCACCGTCCTTTTCCCGAAGGCGACTGCACAATCCTTACGCCGCCCGAAGCGACGCTATCACATTTGTCAGCTGTGTGAGAGTCAGAAAAGACTGACCCTCAATAGGAGAAGACACACTGTCTCTCCCACCAAGGCGCGGGTAAAAGCCTTCGCGGCGGCCCGCTGATCCGCGACAGCCGCGTGCACCGCTATTGGTAGTGCCGGCCGCTGGCCGGCAACCCCAATTCCCTGGATCAGTGCGCCATCCCACGGGTGATCGCCGCCGCACGCTGCTTCAGCTGGGCCACTGCATCGGGAATCATCTCCATGCCCACGTCCAGGCCCGGGTTCAGCACCAGGCCGACGCCGTCGCCGATACCGGCCAGCAGCGCGTGCACCGCGATCGGCATGGCATGCGCAAACTGCGGCAGCTGCTCGTGCCACAGGCCCGCGCGCTCGGGGGCGGTGAATACCGCGAACATCGGTTCGCCGCTTTCGCTGGTCAGCACCAGCGGCGAGATGCTCTCGTCCCAGGCGCCATCTTCGCCAATGGCCTTGTCCAGCAGCACGAACGCCGTCGAGGTCAGCAGGCCATCGAGGAACTGCGCTGCGGTCAGCGTGCCGTCCTGGGCCTGCAGCAGGCGCACCTCGAGGTCGTTGAGGGGGTCGAACGGGGTGTCGTGGTCCATGGTCGCTTCCGGTACGTGATTGCAGGGCAGACTTTAGCAGGCCCGCTCCTCAACCGAGGAATCCATGCCGCCACAGCCAGCCCAACGCCGCCAGACCGGCCACCACCACCAGCATCAGCGGCAGGCCGAAGCGGTGCCGCCACGGGATCGGCACCCCACCCAGCTGCTGGTCCATGGTGTCGGTGTCCAGCACCCAGCCGTGCCCGCACCGGGTGCAGGCCAGCTCATAACGGCGATGGTAGGTGAGGCCGAACAGCAGGTCGATGCGCGCCATCTTGTAGCGCAACTGGGGCGCGAACTCGGTTTCCGTCTGGCAGCGCAGGCAGTGGTGAGCCTCGGTGGGGCCGACCACCACCACCCGCTCCTGCTGGCCGATCAGGATCATGGATCAGCGGCCCTGGCAGGCGGGTTGGGCCAGCAGCCAGGCTTGGGCGGCGGCAAGGGTGGCCGGCCCGCTGGCCGTAGCCTGATCCGGCTGCATTCTGCCACCGTCGCCCTGCCCGTTACGATCGGTCATCACGTTGTGGGTCAACAACAAGGTGGTACCGTCCACCAGCGTCGTCGGTCGATTGCCAGTAGAAAAGCCTGCGCTGGGCTGACCGAAACTGCGACTCCCCGGTTGCCCTCGAAACGCGAGTGCCACTGCTTCGCCGGAGCTTGCAGTGCCTGCCCCCATCACCACCGCCACCGGCGCCGTGCCCGCACGCAACCGATACGCGCCCTGTCGTGAACGCAGCATCGAGGCATTGCCTTGCACGACTTCACCTTCCGCCTGCCGCCACCACAGCAATCCATCGGCACTACGGAAGGCGCCGATCAACGCCCCCTGCGTATCCGGCGTTCCATGCAGCAATGGCAACAAACCAAACAACATAGGCCACATGTTGCCACCACCATTGCTGCTTACATCCACTACCCAGCCGCACCGCGTGCCGTCATCCAGGCCAGCGATACGCCCCTGCAACGCCAGCGCGTAGACCTTGCGTGCTCCATAACGTTCTGATTCGTTGCGTTGCAGGTCTTCCACGAAGGGGCTCACCCGCAGCACGCCGATGCGGGGATTGGCATGATTGGGGGCAGCGAAGTCGGTCGCCTGACTGGCATTCAAGCGCTGAGCACGTTCGGAGCGCTGACGCTGCTCGCTTGGTGAAAACCAGCGGCCATGGCCTCCGCTGCTGCGTGCGGCGGCTTCATCCAGAACACGGCGCTGTTGCGCGCGGTCATCCCCTGCCGCGTTCAGGCGCGCGCGCACGTCGTTCCAATCTACGCGGCGACGGTACAAGGACTGGGTTTCCAACAACTGCAGCATCTGCTCACGCGCTTCCGGCGACGGCAGCTCCACTGTCTCCTCTGCAACTGCGGCCGAAGATGAAAGCAGCAGCGTGGTGAGCATGGCGGCACGGACATTCCTTAGGTCCAGCATCGACGACTCCTTGTCATGTATCGAAGCCGTAGGATAGCCGCGGTGGGATCGATCTCGCCACGCGCTAGTGTTCTGTGGAGCCGAGCCTATGCTCGGCTTGGGGAAATTGCGACTGAAGCAGCCGAGCATGGCTCGGCTCTACAGAGTCATGACGGCGGCAGGGTTCGTGTCGACCAAGGTCGACACCCACCAGAGCGGGTCATGCCGCCGGGCATGGCCCGGCGCTACCAGTCCGCGCGCAGGCCGATGTTGCCTTCGATGATGCGGCGCTTCTCATTGCGGTCACCGCCCAGCTCGCGCGTGTAGTCGGCCACCGCGTACGCGCTGATGGTGCGGTTGAAGCGCCCTACCACGCCGACACCGGCTTCGAGCGCGCGTGAGCGCTGCGAATTGATGATCGTGTCGTCGTCGAAGCGGATGCGGTCCTCGCCGGAACGACCATGCCAGTAATTCAGCTTGAAATACGGCTGCCAGCCGTTGTCGGCCAGCTGGTAGTCGCCGGCCAGACGCAGGCCGATGCGGCCGGTCCAGGCGTTGTCGTTGTCGAAGCGCACGCTCGATACCTCATCGCGGCGGTCGTCCAGCGAGGTGCGCTGCCAGATCACCTGTACCTGTGGCTCCAACCACCACGCCGACTGCCCAAACCGCAGCAGCGGCTTGCCCGCCTCCACCGACACGCTGGTGCCATCGCCCTTAATGCCGAAGCCGAGCCCACGCGAGGAACGCACGCGGCCGTCGTAGCGGCTCTGCATCGCCACAGCATCGATGTAGCCGCCACCGCTGTCGGTGAAGGTCCAGTACAGGCCCACGTGCTTGTCGTCCAGGCGGTTCTGGCCCACCTGCACGTTCTCCC
The DNA here is from genome assembly GCF_036624925.1 of Stenotrophomonas sp. A3_2. Taxonomy (NCBI): domain Bacteria; kingdom Pseudomonadati; phylum Pseudomonadota; class Gammaproteobacteria; order Lysobacterales; family Lysobacteraceae; genus Stenotrophomonas; species Stenotrophomonas sp. A3_2. The sequence continues at coordinate 52,722 of NZ_JAZKVY010000356.1, read as the reverse complement.
AGCCCAGTGCCAGACCCGTGGTCTTGCCCTGCGCGCGGGTGCGGCCGACGAACACGCCGATCTGGTTGCGGTGGTTGTCGGAGGCCGCAGCCCACACGTCGAGGCCGGCCTGCAGGCCCATCACATCGCCATCGAAGCCGGGCTGCGCATCCCCCTTCCAGTGGATCTCGCTGCTCTGCCCCACCAACCGGCCCCAGGCGGTGCGGAATGCGCCCTGGTTGTACAGCAGGCGCTGCTCGCCCTGCCGCTCGTGGAAGGTACCGAGGCTGGCCAGCGAGGTCTCGCGCAGCAGCGGCGGCACCACGGCATAGGTGGCAGTCTCCACGCGGTACAGCGGCACCACTGCGCCCTCGGCGGGGCGTGCACCCGGCGTCGGCGGGGCACCGGTTCCGGGCAGCGCACCGCCGGCCACTGGCACGTCCGGCACGGCCGGATCGCTGGGTGGCGCCACCGGCGCGGGTTCCGGTGGCGGTGGTGGCGGCGCGGTCTCGCCCGCGGTCAGATCCGGATCGGTGGCGCCTTCGGGCGGCGGCGGCGGTGCCGGGGTGATCGGCGGCGGCGGTGCCGGGGTGATCGGCGGCGGTGGGGCCACTGGAGGCGTCAGCGGTGGCGGTGTCGCGCTGCCGCCACCGTTGGGTGCTGGCGTCGGCCCGGTCACCAGCGTCGAACGCAGGTACCAGTTCTCGGCGGTACCGGCACTGACACCGCCCTTGAACAGGTAGTACTCGTAGGCACCGGCCGCCACCGGTGCGAACAGCGAAAACGCACCCGGCGCGGTGCGGCCGCCATTCAAGGCCTGCACCACCAGGATGCCATCGGCCAGCGTGGCGGCGCCGCTGCCGCCGGCATTGAGCACGCCGATGCCGGTGGTCCCGGTGGCAGTACCGCCGTCGATCACCAGACGGTCGCTGGTGGAGTTGTCTGCGCCCAGCTCGGTACGCAGGTAAAGGCCACCGCCATCGCCTCGATAATTGCCACGCACGGTGAACACGTCGCCCGCGCCGGTACCGGTCAGGTCGATGCGCCCGGCATTGACCATCTCCACCAGTGCGCCACTGTTGAACGGACGGATGGCATGGCCGCCACTGCCCGCATACACGGTACTGGTGTCATCCACGGTGAGCGTGCCGGTGCCGGTTGCGCTGTCGCCCAGCACCAGGTCGCCATCGAAGCTCAGCTCGGTGCTGTTGGTCAGGCTGATCGTCTCCCAGTTCTGGAAGCGGCCCACGCCCGTGGTCTTGACGTTGCTGAGGTTGAGCTGGTCGATGCCACTGCCGCCGTCGAACAGCGGCACCGCACCTAGGTTGCCTTGGTTGAGGTTGCTGAGGTTGGCCACGTCGTTGTCCGGGCCCATGTCGATCGCGCCGTAGACGATGCCGCCGCCATTCCAGTTGAAGGTGTCATCGCCGGTACTGAGCAGTACCTGCCCGCGCACGGTGCCGTCGGTAATGGTCACGCTGTCGTTGCCGCCGCTGACGCTTATGTTGCCGCCGATGTAGGCGGTACCCGAGATGATGATGGTATCGGTGTCGAAACCGGTCACCACATTGCCATCCACGGTGCCGCCGGACTGGTCCCACAGGTTCTTGTCCAGCTTCATGTTGACGCGGCCGATGCGGCCACCGGTCATCCACGCCTGGTCGCCATCCTCGAACGCGCCGATGATGCGGCCACCGCTCATGCGGAAGGTATCGATGTTGTCGCCCTGCTGCAGCGCGCCGACCGTGCCGCCACTCATGACGAAATCATCGCGGCCACTGCCCTGCGCTACCAGGCCGGTGACGGTGCCGCCGGTGACGGTCATCTGGTCATCGCCGTTGCCCTGGTCGACGCTGTCGATGGTGCCATTGCCCAGCAGCAGCACATCGTTGCCATCCCCTTGCAGGACGCCGCCGCTGATGCTGCCGGCCTGCATGTCCAGGCGGTCGTTGCCTGAATCGAACTGTACGCCGGTGCGCCCGCTGATCGTACCGCGGTTGACCAGCACGCTGTCGCCCGCACCGACGAACTGCAGGGCGGTGTTGTTGCCGGTGCTGATGCTGCCCGCATTTTCGACACGGCTGCCGCCACCGAGCTGGACCGCCACACCGCCCACCGAACTGATCGTGCCCAGGTTGGACAACAGATGCCCACCAGCACCAACAAGCGAAATCGCGCTGCTGCCACCGCTCTGCTGCAGTTGTGCCGTGTTGGCGATATTGATGGTGATGCCGGTCGCGCCATTGGCGGTGATGGGAACAGTCTGCGGGTTCGGCGCATTGGCGTCGCAGGTGACCGTCTGGCCGGCGACGGGGGCGGCGCTGTCACAGCCGGCCCAGGCGACGCTGGCACTCAGCAGCATGACGGACGGGACAGCCAGGGCCTGCAGCACGGAAACGGTGAGGCGGCGCGGACGAAAAGCGTGTGGAACGGCACGGGACATACAGCACTCCTGGAAAAGGGATCAGGAACTGCGGATATGCGGCACTGCGCAGGCAGTCTGCCGTGTGGTGAACGGTTTCGACAGGTGAATTTGCGTGGCGGCCATCACAGTTCAGTTGCGAACTTGATCGGCCATCACCCAACCTCCACGTGGCTGAAATGATTCATCTTTGCAGCGGTCACAGGCCGCGCGGAGAGCATCCACGCATGGCGTGGATGAGGTGCCATCAGATCTTCAGATAGATCTTCCGCCGGTCCAGCCACCATGCCACGCCCCACCACAGCGCGACAAACACCAGCGCCTGCAGCATGGACGCCAGCTCCAGCGCCTGCGGCATTGCGGTGGCCAGTCGCTGCCAGACCCACCCCCAAGCCCCGGTAGCCATCAGCACCACCGACATCACCGATGCGCCCAGATACGCCGTGATCGCATTGACGCCGAAGCGCCGGCCCAGCGCCGGCCAGCCCTTCTGGTCGATCAACAGGTGGCCCAGCCACAGCGCCAGCGCCGCCAGGCCACCGGTCCACAGCACGTAGCTGGGCGTCCACAGCTGCTTGTTCAACGGGAGCACCACCGCCAGCAGCAGGCCCAACACCGCAGTCGCCACACCCAGCCCAGCCAGCGCCGCGGCACGTCCGCTGCGCAGCAGGCCTCCGGCCAACAGTCCGAGCAAGGTACTGGCCAGCGCGCCCAGCGTGCTCAGCAATCCTTCCGGGTCATGGCCCAGCCCGGCATCGGCGTGCCATTGATAGATCCACGGCGCGAACAACGCGGTATCCAGGCGGCTGGCCGGGTTGGTCCATGGCGCCAGGTCACCGATGCCCAGCAGCAACACGGTGTACCCCACCAGCAGCGCGATCAGAGCGCCCACCTGCACGCGCGGCCGCGCGTAGACCGCCAGCACGCCCACCAACGCCGCACACACCGCGATGCGTTGCAGCACGCCCCAGATGCGGAAGTGATGGGTATCCAACGCCCACCAGATCAGCAGGTGCAGCAGCGCACCGGCCAGCAGGATGCGCAGCGCGCGCTCCAGCACGCCGCGCGCCAGTGCAGGTCGCGCCGACACGTCCAGCGCGCGCGGCGCTACGCTGAACGCCATCGACACGCCCACCAGGAACAGGAAGAACGGGAACACCAGATCGGTGGGCGTGCAGCCATGCCATTCCGAATGGCGCAGCGGTGCGAACACCGCACTCCAGTCGCCCGGGTTGTTGACCAGCAGCATCGCCGCCACGGTGATGCCACGCAGGGCGTCGATCGAGCCCAGCCGGCGTGGCGGCGTCGCGTTCATCAGGCGGCCTCGTACTGTCCGGCAATCCAGGTGCCACGCACCTGCAGGGCATCATCCAGCAGCACCAGGTCGGCCTGGTAGCCCTCGGCGATGTGCCCCAGGCGGTCGTCGACGTTGAGGAACTGCGCCGGGTAGGTCGAGGCCATGCGCGCGGCTTCGGCCAGCGGCTGGCCGAGCAGCTGCACGGTGTTGCGCACGGCGGTGGCCATGTCCAGCGCCGAGCCCGCCAGCGAACCGGCGGCATTGCGCACCACGCCGTCGATGGCGGTGATGGTTTCGCCGTAGAGCACGTAGCTGGGATCATCGGCACCGACCGGCGGCATCGCATCGGTCACCAGCAGCAGGCGGCCGCGCGGCTTGGCCGCCAGCGCCACGCGCAGGCTGGCCGGATGCACATGCACGCCATCGACAATGATGCCGATCCAGCTGTCGCGGTCTTCCAGCGCAGCGCCCACCGCACCGGGCTCACGGCCCTGCAGCGGCGACATCGCGTTGTACAGATGGGTGAAGCCACGCACCCCAGCATCCAGGCCGGCGCGGATCTCCTCGTAGGTGCCTGCAGTGTGGCCAGCGGCAACGATCACGCCACGCTCGACCAGCGCGCGGATGGTCTCCAGCGGCACGCGTTCCGGCGCCAGCGTCAGCAGGGTCACGCCGTTGTCGAGCGATGCCGCCAGCGCGATCTCGTCTTCATCCGGCACGCGGAACTTGCTGGCATCGTGGGTGCCCTTGCGCGCCGGCGCGATGTACGGGCCTTCCAGGTGGATGCCGATCACGCCGGGCACGCCCTGAGCGATTGCTTCGCGCATCGCAGCGATTGCTTCGCGCATCACGTCCACATCGTCGCTGATCAGCGTCGGCAGCATCGCGGTGGTGCCGAAGCGCCGGTGCGCACGCGCGATGGTGCGCAGCGAGGCGACATCGGGCGTGTTGTTGAACAGCGCGCCGCCGCCGCCATTGACCTGCACATCGATGAAGCCGGGCAGCAGCCAGCCGCCGTCCAGATCGACCTGCTCGGCAGCGTGGCCGAGCTGCGGCGCGGCATCGGGCAGCAGCGCGCTGATGCGGCCATCTTCGATCACCACTGCCAGATCGTCGCGGAACTCATCGCCCGCCAGGATGCGGGCATTGCGCAGCACGGTTGCCATCACACCGTCTCCGTCACCTTGTTCAGGTGCGGCGGCAGGTCCGGGTTGAAGCCACGACGCAATGCCAGCGCATTGATTGCGCGGTAGAAGCTCTGCACGGTCAACAACGGTGCGCACAACGGATGCGGCGCTGCAGCCACCGGCAGGTTGCCGCCGGCCCCGGCCAGCCACACCTGCGCGCCCCGGGCAGAAAATTCCTCGACCACCGCGCGGGTGCCGGCGCCGGTTTCATCGGGCTGCGCGAAGGCCAGCACCGGGAATCCACGGTCAACCAGCGCCATCGGGCCGTGCTTGACCTCGGCCGAGCTGTAGGCTTCGGCATGCAGGCTGCAGGTTTCCTTGAACTTCAGCGCCGCTTCCTGGGCCGCCCCCAAGCCCAGGCCACGGCCGAGCACGAACAGGTTGGTGGCCTCGACCAGGCCTTCGGTCACCGCGCTCCAGTCGCACTGCCACGCCTCACGCAGCGCGTCGGGCAGCAGGTCCAGCGCCGCACGCAGGCTGCTGTCCTGCTTCCAGTACGCGGCCAGCTGCAGCAGCGCGGCCAGCGACGCCAGGTAGCTCTTGGTCGCCGCCACGCTCTTTTCGGCACCCGCGTGCAGCGGAATGACCGTGTCGGCCAGCTGCGCCAGCGGTGAATCCTCGACGTTGACCAGCGCGATCACGCGCGCACCGGCCGCCTTGGCGGCCTCGGCGTTGCGCAGCAGGTCCGGGCTCTTGCCCGACTGCGAGATGACGATGAACAGTGCGCCGCGCAGCTGCAATGGTGCGGCGTAGACCGACCCCACCGACGGCGAGGCCGATGCGACCACCAGGCCCAGCTGGGTTTCCAGCAGATACTTGCCATAGGTGGCGGCGTGGTCGGAGCTGCCGCGTGCGCAGGTGACCACGAACGGCGGCGGTGCAGCACGCAGGCTGGCGGCCAGGGTTTCCATGGTGGCGTGGTTGCGCGAGAACTGGCGCGCGACCACGTCGGCCGCTTCAGCGGCCTCGGCGAACATCAGGGTGGACGTGGGGTCTGACAGCGACATGGCAGGCTCAGGCAGGATCGGAAGGAAGGGGGCGTGCGCCGGCCGGGCGCATCGGCGCGGTCGAACCACGCACCACCAGCTGCGGCACGAAGCCCTGGTTGTGCAGCGGCGCCGGCGCGTCGTCGTAGGCATCGCTGCGCAGCTGGGCGATCAGCAGGCGCGCGGCATGGCGGGCGATGTCCTCGGTGGCCTGCTTGGCGGTGGTCAGCGGCGGCCAGGACTGGCGCGAGAACGGGCTGTCCTCGAAGCCGGCAATGGACAGGTCGTAGGGCACGTTCATGCCGGCCGACTTGGCGGCGGCCAGCACGCCGGCAGCGATTTCGTCGTTGGAACCGAAGATGGCGGTGGGCGGCTCGCGCAGCGCCAGCAGGCGGCGCGCGCCGCGGAAACCGTCATCGAAGGTGTAGTCACCCTGCACCACCAGGTGCTTGTCCACGGTCATGCCGTAGTCCTTCAGCGCGGCTTCGTAACCGGCGTAGCGCTCGCCCGAAGACCGGTGCGAGCTGCCGCCCCAGAGGAAGCCGATGCGCTGGTGGCCCAGCTGGATCAGGTGCTCGGTGATCTCGTAGGCGGCCTCGCGGTCGTCGACGAACACACAGGCACCGTCGGCCGGGTCTTCGGTGGCGGCAATGATGCGCACCAGCTTGATGCCGCGCGCGGTCAGCGCCTGGATCAGGTCGCGGCGCTCGGACATCGGTGCGGTCAGCACCAGCCCGGCAAGGCGCGAACGCTGCACCCAATCGGCCAGCTCGTCGGCCAGCAGCGGCGAACTGGAATCGCAGGGGTGAATCTGCAGACCGAAACCGGTCTCGCGGCAGGCGGCCAGCACGCCGTTCTGCACGCCGATGATGTGGTACGGGTTCGGGTTGTCGTAGACCAGCCCGATCACGAAGGTAGTGCCGCTGCGCAGGTTGCGCGCGGACGGATCGGGTTCATAGTCGAGCTCGGCAATGGCACGCAGCACCCGCGCGCGGGTGGCCTGCATCACCGAGGGCTCGTTGTTGATCACGCGCGAGACCGTCTTCAGCGAGACCTTGGCTTTCTCCGCAACGTCCTTGATGGTCGCTCTGCGCATGGGTTTTCCCTGGGGTTGGCTGCCGTCCATCATCGCCGATCAGACCTTGTCCTGCGGCAGGCCGGCGCGGTGGCCGACCACCGAATAGAACAGGATGTACAGGTAGCACGGCACCATCAGCAGCACGAACACCAGCTGGAAGTCGATGTGCTGCTTGAGCACGGCGAACAGCTGCGGAATGATCGCACCGCCGGCGATGCCCATCACCAGCAGGGCCGAGCCGGTCTCGGTGAAGCGGCCCAGGCCGCGGATCGCCAGCGGGAAGATGGCCGGCCACATCATGGCGTTGGCAAAGCCCAGCAGGGCCACGAAGGCCACCGAGACGTAGCCGTGCGTAGCCCAGGCGCCCAGGCAGAACACCACGCCCATCACTGCCGAAATGGTCAGGTAGCGCGACTGCGAGACCAGGCCAGGGATCGCCAGCAGGCCGACCACGTAGCCAGCCAACATCGCACCCAGCGTCAGCGAGGTGAACATCTTGGTCTGGTCCAGCGGCAAGCCGAAACCGTGGCCGTAGGTGCCGATCGCATCACCGGCCATGACTTCCACGCCTACGTACACGAACAGGCACAGCACGCCCAGCCACAGATGCGGGAACTGGAAGATGCTGCGGCGCTCGGCCGTTCCCGGTGCCCCTGACGGCGTTGCATTGGCTTCGGAGGACTTGATCTCCGGCAGAGGCGAGAACAGCACGGCCACCGCCAGCACCACCAGCAGCGCGGCCATCGCAAGGTACGGCGCATGGATCTTGGCGGCGAATTCGTTGAGCAGCGCGACCTTGGTGACCGCGTCGGCGGCCTGCACCTGCTTGTCCAGGTCGCCGATGCCATGCAGCACCAGGGTGCCGATCAGCACCGGGGCGAGCATGCCGGCGATCTTGTTGCAGATGCCCATCAGTGCGATGCGGCGTGCCGCCGTCTCGATCGGGCCGAGGATGGAGATGTAGGGATTGATCGCGGTCTGCAGCAGGGCCAGGCCGCTGCCGATCACGAACAGGCCGCCGAGCGCGCCCGGATACCAGCGCTGGGTCGCGAATTCACCGAAAAGCGCGGCACCACCGGCCATCACCAGCAGGCTCAGGCTCAGGCCCTTCTTCATGCCGGTGCGGCGCAGGATCCAGGACGCCGGCAGGGCCAGGAAGAAATAGGACAGGTAGAACACCATCAGCACCAGGAAGGCGCCGACCTCGCTGAGTTCGAAGGCCAACTTGACAAAGGTGATCAGCGGGCCGTTGAGCCAGGTGAAGAAGCCGATCAGGAAGAACAACACGCCAACGATGGCGATGGAGGTGACCACGTTCGGGCGCGCGCTTGCAGCGGGGACGGCGGACATCAGGAGGGCTCCTGCGGCGACGGCCGCAGAACGCGGCGTCGGAGAGTGGCTGGGAACAACGTTGTCACATTCTTTCGATGGACAGCCGCGGTTTGTCAACTTCCACGCGCAGCCCTGTGAACCTCGTGCTGCACTGCGCAAGTCCACCGCGGTACGCCCCGCTGAATGCGCGGCAGTCTTAGAGCCACGTGCGGCAATGGTTCCCACGTGAAACCCGCACTCACACCATGTAAACGTTTACTGCACGCCGCGTTCGTTGCAACGCAGCAACGAAAGTGTCACGAACTCGTTGACATCGTTGTCAGCGCGGTTACAGACTCCGCCACAATCGCCGCCCCGGTTCCGGGCCGGCCCCACCTGACAGCAGGAGCCCGCGTGACCGCCAGCCACCCCGCCCCGGCCCATGTCCTGTCCCGCGTTGCGCCCTCGTTCCTGGCCGCCGACGTCGGTGGCACCCATGTGCGCGTGGCCCGGGTCCAGGCCAGCGGCGATGCCGCCCACCCGGTGCAGGTGCTGGAGTACCGCAAGTACCGCAACGCCGACCATGCCGGTCTCAGCGCGATCCTGTCCGACTTCCTGGGCGAAGGCCCGCGGCCCACGCACTGCGTGGTCGCCAGCGCCGGCTACGCCCGCGAGGACGGCACCGTGATCACCGCCAACCTGCCGTGGCCGCTGTCGGCGCGCCAGGTGGAAGCCGACGTCGGCCTGCAGCGGGTCTACATCGTCAACGACTTCGAAGCAGTGGCCTACGCCGCCGCGCAGGTGGACGCCAGTGGCGTGCTGCACCTGTGCGGGCCGGAAAGCGCCGCACGCGGCCCGACCCTGGTGGTCGGCCCCGGTACCGGTCTGGGCGCCGCGCTGTGGATCCCCACCGCGCACGGCCCGGTGGTTCTGCCCACCGAGGCCGGCCAGCCGACTCTGGCGGCCAGCACCGAACTGGAAATGGCCATCGTCCGCCACATGCAGCGCGACCGCGCGCACGTGTCGATCGAGCATGCGATCTCCGGCCCCGGCCTGATGAACCTGTACCGAGCCGTGTGTGCACTGCAGGGGCAGGCACCGACCCTGGCAAGCCCCGACGCAGTCACCGCCGCCGCCATGGCCGATACCGATGCGCATGCGCGCCAGGCGCTGGACGTGTTCTGTGGCCTGCTCGGCAGCACCATCGGCGACATGGCGCTGTTCTACGGCGCCCACGGTGGCGTCTACCTGGCCGGCGGCATCCTGCCGCAGATCCGCGAATACCTGCACGCCAGCACCTTCGTCGAACGCTACCTGCAGAAGGGGCCGATGGGCGAAGCGCTGGCACGCATCCCGGTGAAGGTCGTCGAACACGGCCAGCTGGGCGTGGTCGGCGCTGCCAGCTGGTACCTGCAGCAATCGGCCGCCTGACACCGCAACAGGCTTCAACGCAATCGCAGCACGCAGTACGTGGCACGCCAACGCACGGGACTTCGCCGCCGCCCCGCGCATGTCATCGCAACCGTAACCGAACACCGCCGCCGGCACCCAATCGAGTGATGAGGAGAGACATCATGAACACCCGCAAGACCCTGCTTTCGGCCGCCATCGTCAGCTGCATCGCCTTCAGTGCGCACGCGCAACAGGCGGCCCCGACCGCCACCGATCTGGACACCGTGACCGTTACCGGCATCCGTGGCTCGATGGAAAAGTCGCTGGACACCAAGCGCGAAGCCAATGCGCGCGTGGAAGTGGTCACCGCCGAAGACGTGGGCAAGCTGCCCGCGCACAATGTTGCCGATACCCTGCAGCGCCTGCCGGGCGTGAACATCAGCTCGTCCAGCGCCGACGAAGGTGGCTTCGATGAAGCCGACCGTGTCAGCCTGCGCGGCACCAGCCCGAGCCTGACCCAGACCCTGATCAACGGCCACAGCGTCGGCTCGGCCGACTGGTTCGTGCTCAGCCAAGGTAGCAATGTCGGCCGCAGCGTCAGCTACACCCTGCTGCCGTCGGAACTGGTGCGCTCGGTGGAGGTGAACAAGTCCTCGCAGGCCAAGCTGCAGGACGGCGGCACCACCGGCACCGTCAACATCCTCACCCGCAAGCCGCTGGAATTTTCCAAGCAGATCACCGCTGAAGCCTCGATCGGCGCGGTGCGCTCGGACCAGGCCAAGTCGACCGACCCGCAGCTGTCGGGCCTGTTCAACTACAAAAACGACGACGGCACCTTCGGCGTGATGGTGCAGGGGTTCAGCCAGAAGCGTGAACTGCGTCGTGAAGCGCAGGAAATCCCGTCGGGCTTCTTCAAGATCGACCCGAACGGCACCGTAGCCAAGTCCAACCCGGACCTGGCCGGTGTCTATGCGCCCGCCCTGCTCGGCTCGACCCTGTTCGAGCAGACCCGCGAGCGCAAGGGTGGCCTGATCTCACTGCAGTTCAAGCCGGCCGACAATCTGACGCTGGGCCTGGAAGGCTTCAGTTCCAAGATGGAAGCCAACAACTACAACCGCAACTTCATGTTGTGGGGTAGCAAGATCATGGGCGACGACAAGGACGACGCCGGCGTGATCACCCGCCCGGGCCAGGCCCCGCTGCCAGGCTATGTGGTCAAGGATGGCGTGCTGACCAACGCCAACTTCGCAGGCGTCGCCGGTACGCCGTACGCGGTGTACGACATGATCTACCGCGAGGCCACCGCCAAGAGCAACTACATCACCCTCGATGCCGACTGGCAGATCAACGACAGCCTCAACGCCAAGTTCCAGGCCGGCAGCACCAAGGGCACCGGCACCACGCCGCGCCAGTTCATCGCGGAAGTGACCGTGGCTGACGGCGGCGGCGCCAACTGGACCACCCACGGCAACGGTTCGCCGGTGGACTGGAACGTCGGCGGCGACATCAGCCCGAACGGCGTGACCAGCTTCGGCACCTGGGGCAACCAGGAAGTCACTGCCGAGGACAAGGAAAAGTGGTTCACCGCCGACTTCAACCAGTACTTCAGCGATGGCGGCGCGCTGAACTCGCTCGACTTCGGTGTGCGCTATGCCGATCACAAGCGTGAGGCACTGTCGCCGGAAGGCGCCACTCCGGGCGCGATCTGGGACGCACTGAAGGGGGCGCCAACCGGCAGCTTCCCGGGCGGCTTTGCCGGCGGCATCGGCGGCAATTTCCCGCGCAACATCTGGTACTACACCCCCGGTGCGCTGAAGGACGCAGTGCTCAACAACTCCACCTGGCTGGCCGGCAATGACGGCCCGACCGGTCGCCACAACTATGGCGCCGAGTGGAAGGTGGCCGAAAAGAACTTCGCCGGCTATGTCCAGGCCAACTTCAGCGGCGACCGTTGGAGCGGCAACGTCGGCCTGCGCTACGTCAACATCAAGCAGGACATCGACACCTACCAGGCGGTCAGCGATATCGCCAACGCCGACGTCAGCAGCCTGTTCGGCAAATGGAAGGCGCTGTCGTTCGAAAACAAGCACGACCGCATCCTGCCCAGCGCGAACCTGAAGTTCGATCTGGCCGATGACCTGGTGTTCCGCTTCGCCGCGTCGCAGACCCAGACCCTGCCGGACTTCTCGGCACTGGGCGCATCGTCCTGGGGTTCGGACCTGACCAAGGTCGGCGGTGGCGGCAATCCGAAGCTGAAGCCGGTGCTGTCGACCAACTTCGACGCCAACCTGGAGTGGTACTTCATGCCGCGCGGCCTGGTGTCGCTGGGCGCGTACTCGATGAACCTGAAGGACTACGTGGCCTTCGGCACCCAGACCCAGATGCTGTACAGCGAGCTGAGCAACCAGCTGGAGGCCTACCAGGTCGCCGTGCCGGTCAACGCCGACGGCAAGGTCTACGGCATGGAGTTCGCCTACGAACAGCCGCTGGGTGAGAACTTCGGCCTGAACGCCAACTACACCTACGCCGACGGCAGCACCTCCCACACCTGGGAAGACGGCAGCAACAACCTGCTGGGTACCTCGAAGAACACCTACAACGTGGGTGCCTACTTCGAGAATGATACCTTCGGTGCGCGCGTCAGCTACACCTACCGGTCCTCGTTCCTGATCGGTCTGAAGGGCGCGAGCCCGTACTACCAGGATGATTTCGGCACACTGTCGCTGTCGCTCAGCTACAAGGCGACCGACTGGATGAGCGTGAGCTTCGATGCACTGAACCTCAACAACCCGACCCTGAAGTACTACCAGAGCGCCTCGATCCCGAGCGCGTTCTATGAGAACGGTCGCCAGTACTACCTCAACTTCCGCTTCAAGTACTGATCCAGCGGCGGCAACATCGCCGAGTCGTGCACGCACGCCGGGCCTGGTCATTCCGGGCCCGGCGTTTTTCATGTATAGCGTTCATCGCACCGTTCCAAGGAGTCGTTCCGATGGTCAAGCCTTCCCGCGCCCGGATGCGCAGCGCGCTGCTGGGCAGCCTGATTGCCCTGCTGCCGGCACTGCCGGCGCTGGCCGCCGATCCCACGCCGGCCACCGAAGCACCCGGCCCGCAGCTACGCACCGGCAGCCTGATGCTGATTCCCGCGCCAGCCACCGTGCAGCGCGGCCAGGGCAGCGGCATCACCGTACGCGCCGATACCGCGCTGCACGCCGAAGGCGAAGCCGCGCAGCGCGTCGCCACCCAGTTCACCGACCTGCTGGCGCGCAGTGGCGGTCCGCGCCTTACGCCGGCCAAGGGCAAGACGGCAGCCGCCCCGGGCGGCATCCGCTTCCAGATCGTGCCCACCTTCCGTGACAGCGGCGAGAGCTACACGCTGGAAAGCACCGCGCAGGGCGTGGTGATCCAGGCCGGCAACGAAACCGGCCTGTTCTACGGCGCAACCACGCTTGCCCAGCTGGCCACGGGCGGAAGCAACGGCGTGCTTCCCGCAGTGCAGATCCAGGACGCGCCGCGCTTCAGCTGGCGCGGTTTCATGCTCGACTCGGCACGGCATTTCCAGAGCCTGGACGAGATCAAGCGCGTGCTCGATGCGATGGCCGCGCACAAGCTCAATACCTTCCACTGGCACCTGACCGATGACCAGGGCTGGCGCATGGAGATCAAGCGCTACCCCAAGCTGACCGAGGTGGGAAGCTGCCGCCTGCCGGCGGGTGATGGCGGCGTCGATCCGGCCAATGGCCAGGAGCATCCGTACTGCGGCTTCTACACGCAGGAGCAGATCCGCGAAGTGATCGCCTATGCCGCCAAGCTGCATATCCAGGTGATTCCGGAAATCGACGTGCCCGGCCATGCCACCGCCGCGATTGCCGCGTACCCGGAACTGGGTTCGATCGACACCCCGCTGAAGCCGATCAGTGAATGGGGCGTGTTCCCGAACCTGTTCAACGTGGAAGACAGCACCGTCACCTTCCTCGAGAACGTGCTGGAAGAAGTGATCGCGCTGTTCCCGGCCAGGTACGTGCACGTCGGTGGCGACGAGGCGGTGAAGGACCAGTGGGAAGCGTCGAAGCAGGTGCAGCAACGCATGCGTGCGCTGGGCATCAAGAATGAAATGGCCATGCAAAGCCACATCATCAAGCGCCTGGAGACCTTCCTGGAGAAGCACGACCGGCGCCTGATCGGGTGGGACGAAATCCTCGAAGGCGGCCTGCCACCGCAGGCCACGGTGATGTCGTGGCAGGGCACCGAAGGTGGCCTGGCCGCGGCCAGTGCTGGCCATGACGTGGTCATGTCGCCGGTGGGCTACCTCTATCTGGATTACCTGCAGACGGCCTCGCCGAACGAACCGCCGGGCCGCCCGGCCCAGGTCAACCTCGGCAAGCTGTACAACTACGAGCCGGTGCCGGCCGAGCTGGCGGCCGACAAGCGCCAGCACATTCTCGGTCTGCAGGCCAACATGTTCACCGAGCACACGCGCACCTACGCACGCCTGCAGCACAACCTGTTCCCGCGCCTGGCGGCAGTGGCCGAGACCGGCTGGAGCACGCCGGAACATCGCGACTTCCGCGATTTCCTCGCGCGCCTGCCCGCGCAGCTGCAGCGCTACCGCGCCTGGGGCCTGGCCTACGCGCAGACCCCGTTCGAAGTGGGCGTGGACTACACCAACAACCGCGCCGCCAACACGGTGACCGTGTCGCTGGCCAATCCGCTGGGCTATGAAGTGCGCTACAGCACCGATGGCCAGCCGGTGACGGCGCAGTCGCCGCTGTACCAGCAGCCGCTAACCGCGCAGCTGCCCGCTACCGTGCAGGCCGCCGCGTTCTACCAGGGCCAGATGCTGGCGGCGAAGCCGACGGTCGCGGCGTTCAGCGCACAATCGCTGCTCAGCCGCCGCAGCGATGAGCTGCTCAGCTGCGTGGGCAAGAAGGGGCTGGTGCTGCGCCTGGAGGACGATGGCCCGCGCGAAGGAAACCGCGCGGTGTTCAACGTGGATATCTTCCAGCCCTGCTGGCGCTGGCCGCAGGCGCAGCTGGACGGCGTCGGCAGCGTGGAAGTCCGTGCCGGGCGCATCCCCTATTACTTCCAGCTGGCCCACGACGAGCCGAAGCGTCGCTTCGAAAAAGCGAGGCGCGCGCATGGCGAGATGCAGGTGCGTCGCGGAGATTGCAGCGGCAAGGTGCTGGCCGAAGTACCGCTGCCGGCCACGCCCGATGCCGATGGCTTCGTGACGCTGCGTGCGGCGCTGCCGAAGGGGACGCAGGGCACCGGTGACCTGTGCATCAACTTCACCGGCGACACGCGCCCGGCGATGTGGGTGCTGGATGAGGTCACGCTCAGGTAGGTGCCAACCTTGGTTGGCGCTTTGCGGCCGGATCCACGCATGGCGTGGATCTACTGTAGAGCCGAGCCCATGCTCGGCTGCTTTTCAACCGGAAAGCCGAGCATGGGCCCGGCTCTACAGGAACCTCACCCTCGCCAGCGCAGCAGCAGGTCGCGCAGCGGGGTCAGGGCCGTGACCATGCCGACCAGCACGCCCACCGTGTTGGCGATGGCGTCCATCGGGTCGGTCATGCGGTTGCTGGTCAGTGCGCCCTGGGCGACCTCGATGCCGATGCCCATCAACACCAGGGCCACGCCCACCCACAGCAGCGGCCTGCCGCGGCGGAACAGCTGCACGGCGCTGCCGGCCAGGATGAAGTAGGCGACGAAGTGCTCGCCCTTGTCGCTGTTTTCCGGCAACGGAATCGGCGGTGGCGGGATCAGGCAGACCACAATCACCAGCAGCACGGCCAAACCCCACAGCACGGCCCACAACCGCGGCCGCCGCAGCGGCTTGATCACCGGCAACACCTCGCTCACAGGCGCCAGCTCAGGTCACCCAGTTCGAAGGCCGGTTCGAAATCGACGCCACGCTGCAGGCCGATGGCCTGGAAGCGCTCGCCCATCTCGGTCGGCAGGGTCAGCTTCTTTACCTGGTCGCGCAGCTGGATGCGGCCGACCTCGTCGGTGCGTTCCTCGGCCAGCAGCAGCACCTGGTCCAGGCCATTACCGAGCAGGAAGCTGGCCTGGCTGCAGTAGCCGGCCAGCTCGAAACCGCCGTGCATGCCGGCCTCGGCCATCGCGGTGAAATCCACCGACGCGGTGATGTCCTGCAGGCCCGGCCAGCGGTGCACGTCGTTGTGCACGTGATGGCGGTAGAACGCACGCACGGTGCCCTCGTCGCGGTCGTGCTGGTAGAACTCGCTGCGACTGTAGCCGTAGTCGACGAACAGCATCGCACCACGCTGCATGCCACCAGCCACCGCCTGCAGCCAGTACGGCAGCTGCGGCAGCACCTCGGAACGGTAGCCCTCGGCGAAAGGCTTTTCCAGGTAGCGCTCGATATGGCGCACCGCACCGTTGAGCAGGATATCGGCCGGCTGCGCACCACGGATGAAGTTGCCTTCGGCATCCAGCTCGACGGTTTCCTCATAGACCTCGCCATCGCGGATCAGGAAGCGCGGGGTCGGCAGCGCGTCGATCACCTCGTTGGCGAACACCACGCCTTCCCAGTCCTCTTCGAACGGGCGGTCGACCCAGTCCACGCGCGCGGCCAGCTCGGCCGGCAGGTTCTGCTGCAGACGCTGCTGCTGGCGCTCGCGCAGATCGGCACTGGGTTCGAGGATGGCGTAGCGCGACGGCAGCGCATCCAGCTCGGCCAGGCGCAGCAGCACGGCCTCGGCGAAGGCGCCGGTGCCGCCGCCCAGCTCCAGCATCCGCGCCTGCGCGCCGAGCTGGGCGAACACCGGTGCCAGCGCATTGGCCACGCTGCCGGCAAACAGGCTGCCGAGCTCGGGCGCGGTGGTGAAGTCACCGCTGCCACCGAACTTGCTGGCGCCGGCGCTGTAATAGCCCCAGCCCGGGGTGTACAGGCACAGCTCCATGAAGCGCGAGAAGGGCATGGCCCCGCCCTGCGCGAGGATTTCAGCACGCAGGACGGCCGCCAGCTGGTCGCTGTGGGCCAGGGCATCGGCTTCGGGCAGGGGGAAGGTGGGCTGCATGGCGTGTTCGAATGCGGTGACAATGTGCACAGGATAGCTGAGCCTTGGAGGACCCTCGATGAGCGATACCCACCCCGTGGTCCTGATCACCGGCAGCGCGCGCCGGATCGGCGCGGCCATCGCCCGCCAGTTCCACGCCTGTGGCTGGTCGGTGGTACTGCATGCCAACACCTCCAGCGCCGAACTGCAGCAGGCCGCGTTCGATTTCGACAATGTGCGGCCGGGCAGCGTGCTGGCCCTGCAGGCCGACCTGCGTGACGCCGACGCCCTGCCCGACCTGGTGGAACAGGCCGTTACCCACTTCGGCCGCCTGGACGCGCTGGTCAACAACGCCTCCAACTTCTTCCCCACCCCGCTCGGCCAGGTCACCGCCGAGGCGATGGACGCACTGTATGCAGTCAATGCACGTGCGCCGCTGCTGCTGTCACAAGCGGCGGCGCCCTACCTGCGCCGCCAGCAGGGCTGCATCGTCAACCTGACCGACCTGCACGGCACCGATCCGATGCGCGACCACATCGCCTACACCATGGCCAAGGCCGCGCTGGAGATGGCCACCCGCGCACTGGCACTGGAGCTGGCGCCGAAGGTGCGGGTCAACGCGGTGGCGCCGGGTGCGATCCTCTGGCCGGAACAGGGCAAGGACGATTTCGCCCGCGAGGCGCTGCTGGCGCGCACGCCGCTGGCGCGGATCGGCACGGTCGAGGAGATCGCCGAAGCGGTCTACTGGCTGGTGGCCGAAGCCAGCTTCGTCACCGGCCACACCTTGCGCGTGGATGGTGGGCGCACCGTCAGCTGAAATCTTGCCGGCCAGCGGCCGGCACCACCGGTAGCGCCGGGCCATGCCCGGCGAGCGCAGCGGCAACAACAACCCATCATTCCAGGTCCACCACCTCGAACGCCTCGCCAAACTGCGCGTGCGCCCGCCACAGCGTGGCCAGGTCCTGCCCGCTGACCGGGTCGATGAAGCCCGGCGCGATGTCCGCCAGCGGCTTCAGCACGAAGGCATGCTTCAGTTCCGGGCGCGGAATGCGCAGGTGGCCGGGGCCTTCCACCACCAGGTCGCCGTAGAACACCACGTCGATGTCCAGGGTCCGGTCGGAGAAGCGCGGCCCGCTGCGGTCGCGGCCGTGCGCGTCTTCCAGCGCGTGCAGCCAGTCGTCCAGTTCCTGCAGCGGCAGGTCGGTGTCGATCGCCACGGCGTTGTTGAGGAAGGCCGGGCCGTCGAAGCCGACCGCGGCAGTACGGTAGGCCGGCGACACCCGCAGCGCGCCGAAACGCTCGCGCAGGGCCGTCACCGCGGCGTGGAGGTAGCGGCGGGGCTGGACGTTGCTGCCCAGGCTCAGGAGCACGGTGGTCATGCGGTTCAGGTGACGGCACTTGGGGGGCGTGGACATGCCGTCGTCACGGCGGCCTGCCTACAATCCGGGACGCACATGATAGGGCACCGACATGACCTATTGCGTTGGAATCGAGGTGGACGAGGGCCTGGTCTTCGCTGCCGACACCCGGACCAATGCCTCGCTGGACGATGTGCGCGTGCATCGCAAGCTGCACGTGTTCGAGTATCCCGGCCAGGCAGCCTACGTGCTGATGGCGGCTGGCAACCTGGCCACCACCCAGCTGCTGGTGTCGCGCCTGGGCCGCGACGCCGCAGAGCGGCGCGTGCCCAACCTGCGCGACATGACCCACCTGTTCGAAGCCGCCGCGTATGTGGGTCAGCTGCTGGTGGACAGCCAGGTGCACAGCAGCCACAGCGAACACGGCCATGACGGGGTCAACACCCAGGCCACGCTGATCTTCGGCGGCCAGATCGCCGGCGAGCGGCCCGGGCTGTACATGATCTACCCGCTCGGCAACGCCATTGCCGCCTCGCCGGAGACGCCCTACCTGCAGATCGGTGAATCCAAGTACGGCAAGCCGATCCTGGATCGCATCCTCAGCCCGACCACGCGGCTGGAGGACGCCGCGCGCACGGCCATCGTCTCGCTGGACTCCACCATCCGGTCCAACCTGTCGGTGGGCCTGCCCATCGACCTGGCGCTGCTGCGCGACGGTGAACTGCGTATCGGTCGGCAACTGCGGCTGGGCGCGGATTCAGCGCTGTATGCCGATATCCACCAGAACTGGTCACGGCGCCTGGAACAGGCGGTGGACGCCCTGCCGCGGTTCCCCTGGGAAACCGACGAACGGTAGTGCCGGCCGCTGGCCGGCGACCGCGTTGATACCAGCACACAGGGATGCCGGCCAGCGGCCGGCGCTACCGGGGCATCAGCCCAGCGCTTCTGCCACGGCGCGGAAGACCTGCTGCATCTGCAGCGGCTTGTGCAGTACATGCACCTCCACTCCGGCCGGGAAGGCGTCGGCCGAGACCGGCACCGCAGGGTCTTCCAGCACCAGCGCCGGGCCGCGGTAACCGAGCGCGGCCATCTCGCCCAGCAGCTGGCTGGCCGGCAGCAGCTTGGAGCCGGCATCGGCAATCACCAGCGCCGGCATTGCCTCCTGCTGCATCCAGCGCAGCGCCGCCGGGCCATCGGAGGCCAACTGCAGCTGGTAGCCCTGGCTGGACAGCGCGTTGCCGAGCAGCGACAGGCGCGTGGCTTCCCCATCGACCACCAGGATCGACTGGCCGCTGCCCAAGGCCACCAGCTGTTCGATCGGCTCGCTGCCGTCGATGATCTCGTGCATCGGCAGGCGCAGTTCGAAGCAGGTGCCCTGTCCCGGCTGGCTGCTGACATGGATGCTGCCACCAGCGCCCTCAACAATGCGCTTGCAGGAGATCAGGCCCAGGCCAGTGCCATCTGCCTTGGTGGTGAAGAATGGATTGAACAGGTGCGACAGCGTGTCCGCATCCATGCCAATGCCTTCATCGGCAACGCAGATACGCATCCAGTCCACGCCATCGCGCTGGCCGGCATGGCTGGCGGTCAGGCTCAGTCGGCCGCCGTTGGGCATCGCCTGGATCGCATTGAGTGCCAGGTTCAGCATGACCTGCTGCAGTTCGGTGTAGTTGGCATCCACTACCAGGCCTTCGTCCTGCACCTGCAGTTCCAGGCGCACGGCATCGGGCACGTTGCTGCGCAACAGCAGGGCCACCGCATCGAACAGGCCCTTGATCTCGATACGCTCGCTCGGCTTGCGCGAACCGCGCACGAACGACAGCATCGATTCGGCCATCTCGTGGCCGCGGCGGCCACACTCGGCGATGACGTCGGCCAGGTGGTGCAACTGCGGATCGTCGGTACGCGCCTTCAACAGGTCCGGCATGATCAGCAGCGGCTGCAGGATGTTGCGCAGGTCATGGCTGAGGCCGGCGGCGAGCAGCGACAGGCTTTCCAGGCGCTGCGCGCGCATCAGTTCGGTCTCCACCCGTGCGCGCTCTACGGCGCTGCGGGCATCGCGGATCGCACGCGCCACCGCCGACGGCAGGCGCGCCGGCTGGTGCTTGATGATGTAATCGTTGGCGCCTTTCTGCAGCGCCGCCACCGCGTTCTCCTCACCCATGGTGCCGGAGACGAAGATGAAAGGGACTTCCGGCGCCGTCTCGCGCACGATGCGCAGCGCATCATCACCGGAAAACCCCGGCATGCTCAGGTCGGACAGCACGATGTCCGGCTGGAACGCGGCCAGTGCCTGGCGCAGCTCCGCCTCGCTCTCGACGCGCTCGAAACGAGCGTCCAGGCCCGCATCGAGCATCTGTTCGGACATCAGCTCGGCATCTTCCGGTGAGTCCTCCACCAGCAGGATGCGCAGCGCCCCCAGGGCAGGACCGGTCAGGGGCATGGGCTCACTCGAGTTCCGGTGCCTGGTTGATCAACGCCCAGAACTTGCCCAGGGTCTGCACCGCACCGAAGAACTGGTCCACGTCCACCGGCTTGACCACGTAGGCATTGACCCCCATGTCCCAGCTGCGGGCCAAATCACTTTCCTCGCGCGAGGACGACAGGATCACCACCGGCAGGCGCTTGAGTTCTTCGTGCTCGCGGATCTGCCGCAGCACTTCCAGGCCGTCCATGCGCGGCATCTTGATGTCCAGCAGCAGCACCGCCGGCAGGCCTTCCTCGCGGTTGGCGAAGGCGCCGCGGCGCAGCAGGTAGTCCATCACTTCCACGCCATCCTCGACGTGCACGATGGGATTGGCCAGACGCGCCTCTTCCAGGGCGTCGATCGCCATTTCGGCATCGGCCGGGCTGTCTTCGGCGAGAAGAATGGTGCGCAGAGTCGTCATGCAGAGGGACCTTGTTTGTCCGCGTCGGTCGCGGGGGGCAGGTAGAAGTGGAAGGTGGCGCCGACGTCCGGTTCGGCCTCGGCCCAGATACGGCCGCCATGGCGGGTGAGCACGCGACGGACGCTGGCCAGGCCGATACCGGTTCCGGGGTAGTCGCTGGCCTTGTGCAGGCGCTGGAACACACCGAACAGCTTTCCGGCATAGGCCATGTCAAAGCCTGCACCATTGTCGCTGACCGTGAACTGATGGCCGCCGTCGGGCTGGGGCTGGTAATCCACGCGGATCTTCGCCGGTTCGCGGTTGCCCGAGTACTTCACCGCGTTGCCAAGCAGGTTCAGCCAGACCTGGCGGATCATGTTCTCGTCACCCACCACGATCGGCAGCGGCGCGATGTTCCACTCCACCTGGTGCACGTGGCCGCTGGCCTCAGCCTCGGCCTGCAGATTGGAATCGAGCATGGCGCGGGTATCGGCCACCAGCGACTGCATGTCCACCGCCTGGTGCCGCATTGCCGCCCGGCCCAGCCGCGAATAGACCAGCAGGTCGTCGATCAGCGCAGCCATGCGCCGCGCCGAACTGGAGATCACTTCCAGGTAATGGCGGCTCTTGTCATCGGCCGCATCGCCGAGATGGCGCGACAGCTTGTCGGAGAATCCAGCCACGTGGCGCAGCGGCGCCCGCAGATCGTGCGAGACCGAGTAACTGAAGGCTTCCAGTTCCCTGTTGACCTCGGACACCTGTGCAACCTTGCCTTCCAGCTGGCGGTTCAGTTCCTCCACACGCAGCTGCACCGCACGCTGCACGGTGACGTCGCTGACCGTGAGCAACACCACTTCGTCATCGGTGTCCGGCAGCGGCATGCGCCGCGCGTTGAGCAGCATGTAGCGCACCAAGCCATCGGCGGTGCGCTGTTCATGCTCGAAGTCCCAGAGTTCCCGGCCGCGCAGCAGCACATCGGACAGTCGCTGGCGCATCACCGGGTCTTGCCACGCACCGTTGCCGACGTTATCCAGCACCAGGCCCTCGGCGCGCTCATCCTGCAGACCATACAGCTCGGCGAAAGCAGGATTGTGCAGCTGCACGCGCAGATCGCGGTCGAGCAGCACGATCGGCTCGCGCACCGTCTGCAGCACCGACGCTGCACGCGCGGCCGAACGCAATGACTGCCGCTCGGCGTGCAGGCGGCGGCCGATCTGCCGCTGCAGCAGCCACAGCACCAGGCCGAGCAACGCCAGCTGGACTACCAGCGAACTCCACGACACCAACTCGGTCTGCTTGCGCTGGCGGGCGGCCTGCTCGGCGCGCTGTGCCAGCAGCTTCTGCTCGCTGGCCTGCAGTTCCTCCACCAGCCCGCGGATCGGATAACGCGTGCTCAGGTCCTGCACCAGCTCGCGCTGGTCACTGTTGGGCTCTGACTTTGCCAGTTCGCGGGCAAGCGCCATGCGCCCTTCCAGCATCGACTCGATGCGGCCGATGCGGATCAGCTGCTCAGGATTGTCGCGGGTCATCCGGCCCAGTTCAGCCAGGCGACCGGGAAGTTCATTGGCTTTGGCCATGCGCTCGCGCAGGCCAGGCGCGTCCACGCCCTTGGACAGGGTCAGCGCGGCCGATTCGACATCGCGTACATCGGCCTGCAGCTGCTGCAAGGCCACGCCGACAGCCTGGGTATGATTGACCCAGGCCATCGCATCTTCGCTGTCCTGCTGCAGGTGGCGCAGTGTCAACCACGGCACCACGATGATCGCTGCGGCGGCCAGCGCCAGGGCGGGCATCCGCCAGCGGTCCCAGATGTCATCACTGAAAACCAGCGCCATAGTTCCTCATCAACACGGCCGCAAAGCATGGGCCGTACCCGGCCCCAGTGCGGCGGAACCGGCAATATAGCGCAGGCGGGTCAAAACTCTGGAGTTTCCAGCGCCGCTGGCTGAACGGCTGGTACTTCGGCGCTGTACGGCCGAGCCCACGGTCGGCTGGAACCCAACGGCAGCCGAGCACGGCTCGGCTTCACGCGGGAGTGGGCGCCCCATGCCGGGGCGCCCACTCCGCCAGGTCAGCGCTTGGCAGCAGTGCTGACCTTCAGTGCAGCGGCATCGACGCGGGTCACGCCCTTGATGCCCTTGGCAGTGGCAACCGCCTTGTCCTTCTCGGCCTGGGAGGCCACCGCGCCGCTCAGGCTGACAACGCCGTTCACGGTTTCCACCTTGATCTCCGTGCCCGGAACGTTGCTGCTGGCCAGCAGGTCGGCCTTCACCTTGGTGGTGATCCAGGTATCGGTCACAGGCTCATTGGAGTCATGGCGATCAGCATGCGTGGCCGGATGGCTGCTGGTCGGCGGGCTCTTGGCAGCGGGATCCTTGGCAAATGCAGCCGAGGAGGACAGCGCCAGGCCCAGCGTCAAGGCAGAAGCAATCAGTGTGCGGGAGGTATTGCTCATCGTGTCGTACTCCTTCGGGATGTGGTGCCAGTCTGGACAAGCCGCCGTAGAGCAGGCGTGGCGCTGCGGTCATGCCGCCGTGAATCGGACTGTTTCCTGGGGCAACGGTTCAGTTTGGCCTGCCACCACCCGTCGTATACCCTGCCCTTCCCACAGCCGGAGCTCTGCCATGCGCCCCGACCTGCAACTGGCCCTGATCGGCTACGGCCTCGCCGGCCGCGTCTTCCATGCGCCGCTGATCCAGCACACACCCGGGCTGGCGCTGCACAGCATCGTCAGTTCGCAGCGCGACACATTGCTGCGTGCGTTCAGCGACGTGCACGTGCGTGCGATGCCGCAGGACGTGTTCGACGATCCGGCCGTGGACGCGGTGGTGATTGCCACACCGAACGCGCAGCACGGGCCGCTTGCAATCGCGGCGCTGGCCGCGGGCAAGCACGTGCTGGTCGACAAGCCGTTTGCGCTGGATGTCGCTGAAGCCGAAGCGGTACTGGCTGCGGCACGCAGCGCCGGCCGCATCGCCACCGTGTTCCAGAACCGGCGCTTCGATGCGGATTTCCTCACCCTGCAGGCGCTGCTGGCCGAAGGCGCACTGGGCGATGTGGCCGAGTGCCATGCGCATTTCGACCGTTACCGGCCGCAGGTGCGCGATCGCTGGCGCGAGCAGGACGGGCCCGGTAGTGGCCTGTGGTACGACCTGGGTCCGCATCTGCTGGACCAGATGCTGGTGCTGTTCGGCTGGCCCGAGGCGATCGATGCGGATCTTGCCGTGCTGCGCCAAGGCGGCAGCGGCATCGATTACTTCCACGCCGTGCTGCACTACCCGCGGCATCGCGCGATCCTCCATTCCGGTTCATTGGTCGCGGCACAGACCCCGCACTTCAGCGTGCATGGCAGCAAGGCAAGCTGGATCAAGCACGGCCTGGACGTGCAGGAGGCGCAGCTGCGCCGCGGTGTGGCACCCGGTGCGCCAGGCTGGGGTATCGATCCGCGGCATGGTGAGCTGGTACGCTGCGATGCCGAAGACAACGTGCAGCGCACGACGGTGGACAACCTGCCTGGCGACTACCGGCGGCTGTATGCGCAGTTCGCCGCGGCGATGCACGGCGACGGCGAAGCTACGGTCAGCCCGGTGCAGGCACTGCAGTTGATGCGGCTGCTGCAGGCCGGCATGGACAGTGCGCGCGAAGGGCGGCGAATCGCGTTGGGGTGATCGGCAGGGCTGCGCCCTGCACCCGCAGAAGCGGTAGTGCCGGCCGCTGGCCGGCAACCTCAACAGCAAAAGCCGGCTATCCGTGGGATGGCGGGGTGGGTCGGGTTGCGGGGGACGCCGTAAATCCGTCCCTGGAGGCTTGGCCGCGCCATCCATGCCGCAGACACCCCCGCAACCGCCCCCACCTGGCCTTCGACAGTTTCCCGCGATCTGCCAGTAGATCCACGCCATGCGTGGATGACGTGCAAACAATCGGAAAATGCTTTTGCAGAGTCGAGCCATGCTCGACTGCCCCTGGCGCCATGGGGGTCAGCGCCCTTTCCTGCGGAAAGGGGTCCGACCCCGATTGCTTACGACTTCTTGATGGCGTGCCCACCGAACTCGTTGCGCATCGCCGACAGCAGGCGGTCGGTGAACGAGTTGGATTCGCGCGAACGCAGGCGTTCCAGCAGCGACAAGGTGATCACCGGGGCCGGCACGTCCAGCGCGATGGCTTCGGCGACGGTCCAGCGGCCTTCACCGGAATCCTCCACATACGGCGCGATGCCATCCAGCGACGGATTGCGCTTGAGTGCTTCGGTACTCAGGTCCAGCAGCCACGAACGCACCACGCTGCCGTGCCGCCAGACTTCGGCCACCTGGGCAAGGTCCAGCTCCATCTCCTGCTTGCGCTCCATCAGCGCGAAGCCTTCGGCGTAAGCCTGCATCATTCCGTACTCGATACCGTTGTGCACCATTTTGGTGAAGTGGCCAGCGCCGGATGGACCGACACGTGCCCAGCCGCGATCTTCAGCCGGTGCCAGCGTACGCAGCAGCGGCGCGATCTGCTCCACCACCGGCGCTTCGCCACCGACCATCAGGCTGTAGCCTTCCTGCAGGCCCCACACGCCTCCGCTGGTGCCGCAGTCGACGTAGCCCAGGCCGTCCTCGGCCAGCGCCTTGGCGCGGCGGATCGAGTCCTGGTAGTTGGAGTTGCCGCCATCGATGACGATGTCACCCTCGGCCAGGTGCGGGGTCAGCTGGCCCAGCGTCTGGTCGACGGTTTCGCCGGCCGGTACCATCAGCCACACCACGCGCGGCACCGGCAGCGCGGCCACCGCGGCGGCCAGCGAATCAACCACCTCCAGGCCGGCCTCGGCGGCGCGCTGGCGGGCGCCTTCGCCCGGGTCGTAGCCGACCACGCGGTGGCCGCCGCGATGCAGGCGCTGGGCCATGTTGGCGCCCATGCGGCCGAGGCCGATCATTGCAATATCCATTGTTTCACCTTCAGTTGGGGTCTAGGGTCAGGCTGCCTGGCCTGCCGGTAGCCGCGCAGTGGCGCAGCTGCGCCTCGCGCCAACGCCGGTAGAGCGTGGTATGCAGATTGTGCACCGCCAGGTCGATCGAAAAGGGGGTTCGCGGGTTGCGGTCAAGCAGGCGGGCGATGTGGTAGCCGATGGGACGTATACCGCGCGGATGCACATAGATCACGAACTGCTGGTAGAACGGATCGTCCAGCAGGCGGTCCATGCGTGCCAGCGTGGCGTGGTAGCGCGGCGCAAGCGCCGCGCGCACCTCAGGGTCGCGCTCGAACAGCAGGCGTTCGAAGTAGCGCTGGCCGGTGCGCGGGATATCCTGCGCGAGTTTCCATAGTTCGACGTTGCGCTGGTCGTACCAGGCCAGGCCGCCATGCGTGGCCAGCGCCCGCGCAGCGTCCTCGCCCACGTCGACCACCACGAAGTTCTCGGCCTGGTTGCTCAGGTCGTCCAGCGTGGCCTTGTCGTATGCATGCTCGATGAAACCAGGCACACCGACGAACGCCTGGCGCCCCATCGCCGAGGTACGCACTGCCTTGCCATCGGCGAAGAAATCGCCGGCATGCGCGCCAAGCAGGATGCTGTCGGTCCCATGCAGGGCGAGAAAGGTGCCGATCGACAGCTCATCCGCAGAGAACTCCGTATCGAAGGCAGCATCGCCATACAGCTCGCGCTGGGTGGCCAGCTGCGCGACCTGGCGGCCGACACCGCATTCGGCACGCACGGCACCGTTGTAGAACGCCTGCAGCGCCTTGCTGTTGCCCGCGCTGGGAACGAAACCGCGGCCAAGACTGTGCGTACGCTGCCAGCCTTGAGCGCGCGGGCCCTGCAGGCCGAAACCGATCCAGCCCATCTGCAGGCCGGAGAAGCGGAAGCGGGTGTTGGCCTGCAAGGCCGAGGCGGCGCGTTGCGTGGCCGCCCCCAGCTGAAACGCATAGGCGCAGATCGTGGCCGGATCGTCCAGCAACTGCTGCAGCAGCGCCTGGCGTGCAGCAGCGGACATGTGCGCCGGCCAGCGCACGTGCAGATCGCCTGCTGCCTGCGCCTCGGCCAGCGACGCACGGGTGCACACCGCGCCACCATGCACCTGCGGCTCCTTCAGCGCAGCCTCGTCGAAGCGCCAGCCCAGCCGCAGCAGCAGCCCCTGGGCGCAGTCGCCGGCTGTGGCCGCCACGCCCATCACAGGCGCGAGCAACAGGGCCGCGCCCATCAGCCAGCCGTGCACGTTCACCCTTGGTCCGTGCGGACCGGCGCGGGCTCAGGAACTGCTGCGGGTGGTGGCGGCGGTGGCGTGCCCGCAGCCTGTGGCAGGTACTGCTGCAGGCGCTGGAAGAAACGGCGATAGAAATCGGCGTCGGTAACCGTGCTGCTCGCCACTTTCACCAGCGAATCGTCATTGCTGCCGAACGGCAGTGATACCGAGCCCAGTGCACCGACGCCGACACTGGCGGACGTCGGGCTCTTCTTCAACGCATAACGGTCCTGCACGGCGCTTACGAACACCAACGCCTGATCGCCCCGGGGCGCACAGGAGATGCGCAGCACCAGCTGCTCATGGTCGTCTTCGCGCGGCTGGAAGTTCTTGTTGCCTTCCACCTGTGCGTCATCGGCACGGGCGATGGCGTACCCCTGGCTGAGCAGGGTGCGCCGCGCCGCTTCACAGGCATCGCCGGGGCGACCATCGACGGTACGCGAGAACGTGTCGCCGGAATCGAAGGATTCGCGCAGCAGCGTGCTGTCGGCGGCACGGCCACCACAGGCCGACAGGATCAGGGCGCTGCCAAGCGCCACAACAGCACTGGAAACGAGGGAGGACCGCATGGGTGCTCCTGCGAGGACGGTACCGGCAAGGGTAGCCCCGTTGCTGTGTGCGGCAGGTCGAAAGCACCCGCGTCAGGCGGCCCCGTTTGCAGCCGGTTCATGCACGAAAAAAGCAGAAGGCCGGCAATGCCGGCCCTCGGGTATCACATACCGTGTCCGGCTCAGTCCGCCCAGCGACCGGCGCCGGTCGACTGCGGCAGCACCTGTGCCGACAGCGGGCGGTCGTTGGCCAGCAGGTTCACCGCATCGGCCAGGATGGACGCCGACTCGCGCAGCAGCGGGTCCGGGCGCTTCTCGGCCGCCTTCTCGCGCGCGGCGTCCTTGACGATGTCGCGCTCGTTGCCCGTCAGGCCGTCATCGCTGCTGTCATCGGCCAGCGGGTCCAGGGCCAAGCCCAGCTCCTTGCGCTGCAGCTGGCGTTCCTTGCGCTGGGCATCCTGGCGCTCACGCTCGGCGCGGCGCGTGGCTTCGTTGAGCGAGATGTACTTCTTGGCCGCCTCGGTGCGGAACTGTTCCACGTCCTCGTTCCACCACTGGAACTCCTTGTCGGTGGCGATGCGTGCGTCGTGGCGGGTTTCCAGCTTCGGCAGCAGCGGCGCGAAGTTGCCGTATTGGGTGTGCGGCACGGCGGCGATGCGGGTCCACGGCAGGGCGTTGTCGTAGGTGCTCTCGCCGAACTCGGTGGCGTCGACACTGGCCGGGAAGGCCAGGTCGGGCACCACGCCCTTGTGCTGGGTGCTGCTGCCGCTGATGCGGAAGAACTGGGCGATGGTCAGCTTGACCTGGCCAAAGCGCTGGGTCTCGCCGCTCGGCCAACGGTCGAGGTCGACGATGTTCTGAACGGTGCCCTTGCCGAAGCTGGTTTCACCGATCACCAGGCCACGACCGTAGTCCTGGATGGCACCAGCAAAAATTTCCGAGGCCGAGGCCGAACCGCGGTTGATCAGCACCGCCAGCGGGCCATCCCACGCCACGCCCTGGTTGCGGTCGCTGTTGACGGTGACGCGGCCACCAGACTCGCGCACCTGCACCACCGGGCCCTGCTCGATGAACAGGCCGGTCAGTTCGATGGCTTCATCCAGCGAACCGCCGCCGTTGTTGCGCAGGTCCAGCACCACGCCGTCCAGCTTGTCGTTCTTGAAGCCGGCCAGCAGCTTGGCCACGTCGCGGGTGGCCGAGGCGTAGTCGGCCGCATTGCGGCGACGGCCTTCGAAGTCCTGGTAGAAGGTCGGCAGCTTGATCACGCCGATCCTGCGTGCCGGCTCGCCATTGGCGGCCGGGATGGTCATGGTCTCTCCCTTCGCGGCCTGTTCGGCCAGGCGCACCTTCTGGCGGGTCAGCACCAGGGTGTGGTGCTTGCCGTCGGCACCCTCGGCGGCCGGAATGAATTCCAGCTTCACCTGGGTATCCTTGGCACCGCGGATCTTGGCCACGACGTCGTCGATGCGCCAGCCGATCACGTCCTCGACCAGGCCGGACTTGCCCTGGCCGACGCCGACGATGCGGTCACCCGGCTTCAGCGTGCCATCCACTGCAGCCGGGCCACCGGCGATGATCTCGCGGATCACCACCATGTCGTCCTGCCGCTGCAGCTGCGCACCGATGCCTTCCAGCGAAAGCGACATCGCCTGGTTGAAGTTCTCGGCGGTGCGCGGGGTGAAGTAGTCGGTGTGCGGATCGACAGCGCTGGTGTAGGCGTTCATGAAGAACTGGAAGACATCCTCGCCCTTCAGCTCGTTGACCGACTTTTCAAGCGTGGCATAGCGCTTGTCCAGCGTCTTGCGGATGTCATCGGGCTTCTTGCCGGCCAGCTTAAGGCGCAGCCAGTCATTCTTCACCGACTTGCGCCACAGCTCATCCAGCTCGGCGCTGCTGGCGGCCCACGGCACCTTCTTGCGGTCGTACTCGAAGCGCTCGTCGGTGGTGAAGTCCGGTTCCTGCTTGAGCAGCTTGCGCGCGTAGGCCACGCGCTCGCCGACGCGCTGCTTGTAGACCGCAAACACCTGGAATGCCGGCTCCAGCTCGCCGCCGCGAATGGCGGAGGAAATGTTGGCTTCGAACGGCGCAAAGCGCGCCACGTCGGCCTGGGTGAAGTACTGCTTGCCGCCGTCAAGCGTCTCCAGGTAGCGCTTGAACACGTCCTTGGACGTGGCCTCGTCCAGCGCGCGCGGGCGGTAGGCATAACGGCTGTCGGACAGCAGGCCGTACACCAGCTTGGAGGTGGTCACCTGATCGGCGGTTACCGCAGCGGGCAATGCCGGCGAGTCGGCCTTGGCCGCCAGCGCCAGCGGCGCCACCAGCGCCAGGGCCATCAGGAATGCGGGGGCTTTGAATTTCATTGACGTGCTCGAAGGCGCCTTGCCAAGGGGGAGACTGCGGGGTGTTAAGACACCACGACAGTGCCGAAAGTTGCCGGGTTTGTCACCCGGCCGCGCTCGGTGGAAAACCAGCCTAGCCGGGCCGGTGTAGCAAATTGTGAATGCATGTAGAGCCGAGCCCATGCTCGGCTGGCCGGCAGCAAGCAGCCGAGCATGGGCTCGGCTCCACGGCAGGCAGAGGTGTGCGGACCAAGGGTCCGCGCCCACAGGAGAAGTAGCTCCCACCCACCGGCAGGGTGTCAGGAAATGCCGGCGCCCTTGGCCTGGACGTCGGCGTGGTACGACGAGCGCACCATCGGGCCGGAGGCCACGTGGCTGAATCCCAGCTCGTAGCCGTAGTCCTCCAGCGCCTTGTAGTCCTCGGGAGTCCAGTACTTCAGTACCGGGTGGTGATGCGCGGTCGGCTGCAGGTACTGGCCGATGGTGATCATGTCCACATCGTGCGCGCGCAGGTCGCGCATGGTGGCCTTGATCTGTTCGAAGTCTTCGCCCAGACCCAGCATGATGCCGCTCTTGGTCGGCACGCCCGGGTGCTGCGCCTTGAAGTTCTTCAGCAGGTTCAGCGACCACTGGTAGTCCGCACCCGGGCGCACATTGCGGTACAGGTCCGGTACGGTTTCGATGTTGTGGTTGAACACATCCGGCGGGTTCTGCGCCAGGATCTCCAGCGCGCGCTCCATGCGGCCCTTGCCACGGAAGTCCGGCGTCAGCACTTCGATGCGGGTACCCGGCGACTTTTCGCGGATGGCGGTGATGCAGTCGACGAAGTGCTGGGCACCGCCGTCACGCAGGTCATCGCGGTCGACGCTGGTCACCACCACGTACTTCAGGCCCATGTCGGCCACGGTCTGGCCGAGGCTGGCCGGTTCGTTGGCATCCGGCGGCTTCGGGCGGCCATGGGCCACGTCGCAGAACGAGCAGCGGCGGGTGCAGACCTCGCCGAGGATCATGAAGGTGGCGGTGCCATGGCCGAAGCATTCGTGGATGTTCGGGCAGCTGGCTTCCTCGCATACGGTCACCAGGCGGTTTTCGCGCAGCTTGGCCTTCAGGTTCTGCACGGCATTTCCCGAGGGAATGCGCACGCGGATCCATGACGGCTTGCGCAGCACCGGCGCGTCGGCGAACTGCACCGGCGAGCGGTTGATCTTGTCACCGCCCAGCTGCTTGACCCCGGCCTGCAACGGCGCGGCGGATGGGGAGTCGCCCTGCACGATCTGCAGGGGAATGGAACGGGCGGTGGTTTCAGTCATGGCAGTTCCGGGAGCGGTCAGGCGGCCGCAGAAAGATCGGGCAGTTCGTGCGTGGGCTGGAGCAGCAGGCCGAACTGGCGGGCCAGGTGCTCCAGCAGTACCGGCTTGACGGCCTCCATGCCGGAGGGCCCGCCCAAGTCTACTACCGAGGTCACCTGCAACCCCTGATAGCCACAGGGATTGATGCGGTGGAAGGGTTCCAGGTCCATGGCCACGTTGAAGGCCAGTCCATGGAAGGTGCAGCCGCGCCGCACACGGATGCCGAGCGCAGCGATCTTGGCACCACCGACGTAGACGCCCGGGGCGCCCTCGCGGCGTTCGGCACCGATGTTCCACTCGGCCAGCGTATCGATGAGGGCCTGCTCGATGCGGCACACGTAGTCGCGGACCCCGATCCCCAGCCGCGGCAGGCGCAGCAGCGGATAGACCACGATCTGGCCGGGACCGTGGTAGGTCACCTGGCCACCTCGGTCCACGTGCAGCACCGGGATCTCACCCGGTGCCAGCACGTGCTCGTCCTTGCCGGCCTGGCCCAGGGTGAACACCGGGTCGTGCTCGACCACCCACAGCTCGTCGGCATCGTTGTCGCTGCGCTGGTCGGTGAAGCGCTGCATGGCGCGCCATACCGGCTCGTAGGCCTGGCGGCCGAGGTCACGGACCACCGCCGGACGCGGCGCGCGGTGTTCCGGGGCGGCTTCGGCCGGGCAGCTGTCGGCTACAGCGTCCACTTCACTTCCGGGTGGTCGCGCAGCGCCTGGTGCGCCAGGTCGTACTGCTCGCGGCTTTCGGCCTTGAACACGATGCGGACGGAGACGTACTTGCCGTTGGAGGAGTGCTTCCAGCTGATGCGTTCGTTGACCACATCGATGCCGGCAGCCAGCAGCAGGCGGGGGAGCTCATGTTCCAGGCCGCGGTTGGCCGGGCCCATGGCGCTGAGCTCGAACTGGCCGGGGAACTGGAAGCCGTGGTCGGGGTTGTCGGACTTGATTTCCATGGAGCCATTATCGGGCCGCAGGGCAACAAACCCAAGAGTATTCATCAACGTCAAACGGCGCACTGGTGAGTCGCTGCGTTGCAGCTGAACAGACGTTCAGCATTGGTCATTGCCCCGAAGCCCGCTACAGGAGGGTTCAGGATTGTCCTCACGAGACAATGTCGTTTTCGGAACAGACAAGTGATTCGAACGCGCTCGTTCCGTCACGTCCCCGCGAGTACCGTGTCGCGGCATACAACGACAGACAGAACAAAGCCCTCCCAATGAGTCCCCCCTCCCACCGCCGCCTTGCGGCCCTCGGCCTGTACGGCCTGCTGGCTGCTGCCCTCCCGCTTGCCGCCCAGGCGGCCGAACAATGTGGCCCGGACGCGATGCGCGACCATCCGCCGCAGGTCAATTTCCGCGTCGACAACGACCTGTTCGGCGGCCGCCACCAGGATCAGGGCTATACCAACGGTGCGCTGTTGACCCTGGTCTCCCCCAATCTGGTCGATTACACCGACGACCCCTGCCTGCCACGCATGGCGCGCTGGGTGAACCGGTACCTGGAAGGGCTGCATCCGGGCAGGTTCGAACAGCAGAACATGATCTTCAGCATCGGCCAGGGGATTTTCACCCCAACCGATTTCAGCCGCAGGGACCTGATCGAGGACGACCGCCCTTACGCCGGCGTGCTGATCGCAAACTTCGGTTTCAATGCGCGCAGCGGCGACCGCCTGCAGACCACCCAGCTGACACTGGGCGTGGTCGGCCCGTGGGCGCAGGGCAAGCAGGTGCAGAATGCCGTGCATGAAGTGTTGGGCGACGAGAAATTCAAGGGTTGGGGCAACCAGCTGCACAACGAACCACTGTTCATGCTGACCCATGAGCGCATGCGCCGCTGGCCGGGCGATGCCAGCGTCAATGCCGACGGTTGGGGTTGGGACGCGATCAGCCACTACGGCGGGTCGATCGGCAACCTGGAAACCAAGGCCAATTTGGGCGGTGAAGTGCGCTTCGGCTGGAAGCTGCCGGATGACTTCGGCAGCACGCCGTTGCGCCCGGCAGGTGAGAACACGGCGCCGACCCGCGGCGGCCGCCCAAGCGGGTGGTCCTGGCACCTGTTCGCGACCTCCGACGCTGCCTGGGTGATCCGCGACATCACGCTGGATGGCAACACCTTCCGCAACAGCCACAGCGTGGACAAGCGCCATGTGGTGGCCTACGGCGGGTACGGCGTGGCGGTGATGTACGGTCGCTGGAAGTTCGCTGCCGCGCGGTACCACAGCACGCGCGAATTCAACGGCCAGCGCCAATCGCCGGTGTTCGGCAGCTTCACCATCAGTCGTGCGCTGTAGGCCCAGCCTCGGTTCCGCCGGGTGTTGCCCGGCGGACACCGCGCGTGCCTACCAGCTGAAACCCGCGCCGGCAGAAACGCTCTGGTCACTACCACTGAAGGCGCCACCCAAGGACACCGAGACGTTCTTCTTCTCGCCCAGTATCCGCTGGTAACCCACGGCCAACGCCGAACGCCCGTTCTGCGAACCGACACCCGCACCCACGCGGTTGTCGCCGCTCAAACCGGCGGTATTGATTGCCATGCCCGCATAGGCCGCGCTGATCGCCCCCATGCGGTCAAGCCGCGTGTCCATCGCGTTGAAGCGGCCATCGGTGTACTCACGCTCGGCCTTGAAACGATCATCCATCTGCTGCACGTTCACCGCATCGGTCGGGCGTACGCCGGCCGCGACATTGCTGACGACGCGCTCATTGCCCTGGGAGCCCACCGAGAACTCACTGTCGCGGTCAGCCGTAGATCCGGCACCGACAGCAACCGAACTGTTGCCCGTCGCACTGGCGCCTTCGCCCATGGCGACCGAGCCCGTACCCGAGGCCACACTACCCTCGCCCACGGCCACTGCGCCCACGCCGGACGCCGCGCTTCCATTGCCAAGGCCGATCGCGCCCTTGCCGGAAGCATCGCTCCCTTCGCCAATGGCCACCGATCCCTCACCGGTACCGGGGGAGACACCCGGATTGCCCGTGCCGGGATTTCCGGTCCCAGGGCCACCAATGGAACCATCCTCGATCCCACGCTCGATCGAACCCAGCCGGTCGTCCATCTGTCGCCATTGGGCTTCCCAGTTGGCATTCATCTGCCACAGCTGGCTGCCATTGACGGCTTCCATGCTGAACTGGCCAATCTGGCCGGCGGCGACCTTGTCCAGCACCGTGCCACCCGTTCCGCCGAGCGAGGCCCGGGACAGACTTGCATCGTCGTAAGTGAGCACGCTCAGCGTCTCGCCACTGACGGGATCAATCGCGCCAGCCGCCCGCAGCTGCGCGATGGTCACCACGTCATCTTCGTTGACGCCGTTGGCCACGCCGCTCAGGCGCCGGTAGCCATCCCCGCCTGCGAAATCCACCACAGTACCGCCCTTGCCGGCAGCCACGCTCACCACGCCCGTACCGGAATCATGGGTGACGATGCCGGAGGAGCCGTCAGCAAGGCCCGCGACGTCATCACTCAGCGTCTTCAGCGAGCCTTCTGCGCCGGACATGCGCGTCTGCAATCCGCCAACGTCGCTCTCCAGCGAACCCACCTGGGCGCCCAGCTTCGAGGCATCGTCCTTGATCGTGTCGATGTCACTCTCCCCCCGTCCAACGCGCTCATTGGTCGAGAACAGCTGCGCACCGGTGATGGCATCGGCACTGCCTGCAGCGATCACACCGTCAGCCATGTTGGTGATGCGGCGGTTGTCAACGCCATTGCCCACCGATACCGTGTTGGCCGCATTGGTGGTCGCCCCGGCTCCCAAGGCGACGCTGTTACTGTGGCTGGCGGTCGCATCGTAGCCCACCGCTACGCCACCTTCGGCCGAAACAGTACTGGCATTGCCCAGGGCTACTGCCTTCATCTTGGTGGTTGGGGCCCCGAGCACGCTCGCGCCCCCGCCCATAGCCAGCGATCCTCCACCCACGACCTGCGCACCGGGTCCGATCGCAATCGAGTAGTCCGGCGAACCAGTGCCCGGCGAACGTGAGCTGTCCGTCCTTGCTGAATTGCCGATGGCAATGTCGCGCGCGCCCCCCGCTACGGCGTCATCGCCCAGTTCAACCTTGGTGGCAAGCACACTCGACCACGTCACCCCCTGGTCACTGGTGCAGCGCTCGCGCTCCGCATCGGTTGCTTCATTGGCGCAGTCCCCCCTGTCCGCTGCTGCAGCCAGAGCTGCTGGCAGCATCAAGGCACCTGCCAACGCCAATGCCAGCGGGGTGCGCCGCGCAGTGCAACGCGTCGTTGGAGAAATCACGGACATCAGCGTGCGAATGGTCATTGGCATGTACTCCTATGGAATGGGACGGAAAGCCGCAGTGCCCGGCAGTCCTGTTGCGTACATGCTCGACCTGACACGCCGGCAAACCCATCGGACGTGTACCAATTCCACGCGCCGGACCCGGCCCGACAGCGCCGATACAGGCAAAGAAAAAGGCCGGCATTCGCCGGCCTTTTCGTTCACCACGCCGGGGCGTGGATCATTCCGATTCCCACCACATCCAGAAGCTGTCCCACAGGCGCTTGAAGAAGCCGGCCTGTTCGACGGCAGCCACGGCAACCAGCGGCGCTTCGGCGACGACCTTGCCGTCCAGCGTGACCTTCACGGTGCCGATCTGCTGGCCGGCAGTGAACGGTGCCTCCAGGGTCTTGGGCACGTCGATGCTCGGCTTCAGGTCGTTGTAGCGGCCGCGCGGCACGCTGACCAGCATCGGCTGCGCCACGCCCAGCTGCACCTTGTCGGCCGTGCCCTTCCAGACCTTGTGCTCGGCCACGGGCTTGCCCGGCTCGTACAGGCGGTGGGTCTCGAAGAAGCGGAAACCCCAGTTCAGCAGGGCCAGGCTGTCATCAGCGCGCTGCTTTTCCGACGCACCACCCAATACCACGGCGATCAGGCGCTGGTCGCCGCGCTGCGCCGAACTCATCAGGCAGTAACCGGCTTCGGAGGTGTGGCCGGTCTTGATGCCGTCGACGCTGCCATCTCGCCACAGCAGCAGGTTGCGGTTCGGCTGCTTGATGTTGCCGACCTGGAATTCCTTGATCTTGTTGTACGCGTAGGTTTCCGGGTAATCACGCACCATCGCGCGGCCCAGCAGTGCCAGGTCATAGGCGGTGCTGTGGTGGCCTTCGGCGGTCAGGCCGTGGGCGTTGACGAAGTGCGAGTTCTTCATGCCGATCTTGGCGGCGTAGCTGTTCATCAGCGACGCGAAGGCTTCTTCGCTGCCGGCCACATGCTCGGCCAGGGCGATCGCGGCGTCATTGCCGGACTGGATCGCCATGCCCTTTTCCATGTCTTCCAGGCGTGCGGTCTGATTGACCGGGAAGCCGCTGTAGCTGCCATCGGTGCCGGCGCCGCCTTCGCGCCATGCGCGCTCGCTCATCATCACCTGGTCATCCGCACGGACCTTGCCGTTCTTGACCTCGGCGGCAACCACGTAGGACGTCATCACCTTGGTGATGCTGGCCGGGGCCAGCTGCTCGTGGATGTTTTCGCCAGCCAGCACCTGGCCGGTGGCGTAGTCCATCAGCACCCAGGCCTTGGATACGCTCGGCACCGGCGCCGGGGGGGTGGCAACGGTGGCCGGGGCAGCGGCGGCGGCAGGCGCAGGCGTGGCCGGGGTCGGCAGCGGCGTCTGGGCGGAAGCCAGGCCCACCACCAGGGTGGCGGCCAGGGCGGTGGCGGCGGAACGGAAATTCATTGGACAGCAGGCTCCAGGGGACGGCCAGGAATGGAGGGTGGAACGAAGCGGCCATTGTAAGGCCGGGCGAGCCTGGGCCGGCAGCACCAGCCCAGGCGGGTCAATCCTTGACGATCTGCGGCGAACCCAGGCCCAGACCGGCGATGCGGCCGACAAGTTCCGCGGCACTGGCATGGTCGCTGGCGGGAACGCGCAGCCGGAACAGGGTGCGGCCACCGGCGGCGATGTCGCTGATGGTCGCGCCGACAATGCCGGCCGCGTTGAGCTGGCCCATCGCGCGGTTGGCATTGTCGCGGCTGGAGAAGCTGGCGACCTGCACCATCACCGCGCCGACCACCTGCTGCGACAGGCTTGGGGCTGCTGCGGTGGCGGGCACCGTACGCACTGCGGCCGGCGCGACCGTGCGCGGCGCGGCGCTGGCGACTGCAACCGGCGCCATTGTGGGGCTGCGCACCGGCGGTGCGCTCGGCGGCAGGCTGCTGACCGCCACGTCCGGCACCGCGCTGGCCACGCCCTGTGTGGTGGCCGGCTGGCCACGCGCAGGCGTGGCGTCGGCCGGAAGGCGCTTGACCAGGCGATCGATGTCGCTGTCGGCGGTGGCACGCGCAGCCGTTACCGGGCGCGTACTGGCCGCCGCGACAGCCGTTTCGGCGGCACGGCGCTCGCGGCGCGACGGCTTCTGCGCCAGCAGGTTGCCCTCGCCCGGCTGCAACGCGCGCACCTCCACATTGCCGGTACCGCGCTGGGTGATGCCCAGCCGCACTGCGGCGGCATAACTGAGGTCGACCACACGGCCATCATGGAACGGGCCACGGTCGTTGACGCGCACGATCACCGACTCGCCGTTGTCCAGGTTGGTCACACGGGCGAAGCTGGGCAGCGGCAGCGTCTTGTGCGCGGCGGTGAACTGGTACATGTCGTAGACCTCGCGGTTGGAGGTCAGGCGGCCGTGGAACTTGGCGCCGTAGTACGACGCGGTACCGCGCTCGACATAGTTGCGGGTGTCGTCGAGCACCTTGTACGACTTGCCCAGCACCACGTACGGCGACTTGTTGCCGATGGCCGAACGCTCTTCGGCGGTCACTTCCGGCTCGGGAATGCAGGCGACGTTGGGAATGTAGTCCGGGGTGCTGTCGCGCACGCCGGGCTTGTACAGCCCCCCGGCGGTGTAGTTGCCGCGCGTGTTCGGGTCTTCCTTGGCCGCGGCATAGGGCGAGCCCTCCGGGCAATGCGCCGGGCGCGAGCCCCGACCCTGCACCACCGTGCCGCTGGGCTTGCCACCGTGGCCGGCCGTGGCCGGCTTCTTCGGCGCACTGCTGCAGGCAGCCAGCGCGAGGACGATCAAGCTCGGGACCAGCCATCTGATGTTCATGCCGGGGGCAGCTCCTGTCCGGCGATGGCCTGCGACAACTGGAACACGGCCATCGCGTACATCTTCGAGAGGTTGTAGCGGGTGATCGCGTAGTAGTTCTGGAAGCCCAGCCAGTACTGCTTGCCGGTGCTGCCCTCAAGCGTGATCGGCGTTGCGGTGGCGCCCGGCTGCACCGCAGCGCTGGGCTGGTAGCCGCGCTGGGCCAGGTCGGCCAGCGACCAGGTCGGCATCCATTCGGTCGGGTTGAACTCCTCGCGACCCGGCGCCAGCGTGGCCGGTACGGCCACCTGGCCACCACGGACCCAGCCGCCCTTCTTCACGAAGTAATTGGCGATGGACGAGAACACATCGTCGTAGCTGGTGAACAGGTCGCGACGGCCATCGCCATTACCGTCCACGGCGTAATCGAGATAGCTGGACGGCATGAACTGGCCCATGCCCATCGCACCGGCATAGCTGCCCTTGAGCGTGGTGACGTCCAGCTTTTCCTCACGGCCCAGCTCGAACAGCTTGGCCAGCTCATCGCGGAAGAACAGCTCGCGGCGCACTTCGCGTTCCAGCTTGGCCGGGTCGCCACTGCGCGGGTAGTAGAACGCCAGCGTGTACAGCGCATCGAGCACGCGGTGGTTGCCGGCATTTTTCCCGTAACTGGTCTCCACGCCGATGATCGCCACGATCACCTCGGCCGGCACGCCGGTGCGCTGCTGCACGCGATCCAGTTCGGCACGATGCTGGGCCAAGAACGCGCGGCCGCCATCGATGCGTGCCTTGCTGATGAACATCGGCCGGTATTCGTTCCACGGTTTGACCCGTTCGGCCGGACGCGACATGGCGGCGATGATCGGCTGGCGCACCTGCGCCTGGTCGAGCACGCTGCTGATCTGCTCCGGCCTCAGGCCATAGCGCTTGGCGGTATCGGCAATGAAGCGGGCCCGTGCAACCTCGAACGGCACCGGGGTGAGATCGACCGGCGGTGCGGTGGCGGCAGCGGCTTCAGGCGCGGCCTCGGCCGGACCATGGGCCTTGGCGGACGGCTGGCGCGGCGTGCTGCTGGCCTGCGGCGAAGACGGTGGGGACTTCGGCTGGGTCGCGCAGGCGACCAGGCCGAGGGTGAGCATGCAGGCCAGAGTGCGTCGAATCATCGTCGCAGGTTAGCAGGTCATGGATGAATTAAAACCCCTAACACCATGAATCACAACGATTTGCGCCCGTTCAGCGGGAAATGTGAAGACGTCGTGATCGGGCTTCCCCATTCAGATAGAGGTGGCCGGTTGCGTCCCCATCCCCGCAGACGCAACCGGCGACCGGATCCGGTCGATACCTGCGCGGCTGCCGCTCCCCAGTGGCAGTGCCCCGCGCTCCCTGTATCCGTTGGATCAGTACTGCTCCCGCCCGACGCCCCCTCGCGCTGCATCGATTGACGGCGCGCCGTGCCGAACGGGCCGCCATTGTGCAGGCCGATTACGACAAGTCCATTGATCAAGATCAACGCGGCGTAAAAGTGTGAACCAGCTAACGTTTTTTGCGGACTTTGGTCAGCGGGTGTGCTGCCGTGCATCGTTGTGAGAACGATTCCACAACGGGCGTTGCGCAGAGTCAGGAAGTTTCCAGCCAACGGCGCTGCCCCTGGTGGGTGGTGTCTGGGTGGTCGCGGAAAGGAGAAGCCGCGGGTGGGCCGGTCGGGTTGGGTGCGCGGGGGACGCCGTGAATCCGTCCCTGGAGGCTTGGCAGCCGCATCCATGCGGCTGACACCCCCGCGTACCCAACCCGACCGGCCTCTGACAGATTTCGGAGGTCTGCCACCCACGGAGAAGAAAAAGAAGATCAAAAGATCGCGACGCTGCGCTTGCTCGTGACCCGAGCATGGATCGGCTCTACACAAGGCAATGAAGCGACCCGCCAGGCCGCCTTTGCTTTTGATCTTCTTTTTCTTCTCCGGGGGAGACGCGCACGGAACCTGTCCGTGGCCGGGTAGATGGGCTGCGCAGGGGCGTGAGCCGCATGGATGCGGCGACCGAGCTTACATGGATGTACTTGCAGCGTCCCCTGCGCGGCCCATCTACCCGGCCCCACCCATGAACTGCTTTGCGCGGTCATCCACGAGGGGCTGCGCCGTTGGCTGGAAACCCTATCCCCCGTGCACGGGTCGGTGCCCGCGCACCGCCATCACCAGCCCGATACCCGCCAGCAGCGACACCGCCGAGGTACCGCCATAACTGATCAACGGCATCGGAATGCCCACCACCGGCAGCAGGCCGGAAATCATCCCGCCGTTCACCAGTACGTACACGAAGAACGCCAACCCCAGGCTGCCGGCCAGCAACCCTGCGTGCGTGTCGCGGGCGTGCACCGCGATCCACAGGCAGCGGCCGACCACGAACAGGTACAGCGCAAACACGGTGGCCACGCCGATCCAGCCGAACTCTTCGGCCAGCACCGAGAACGCGAAGTCCGTGGTGTACTCAGGCAGGAAGTCCAGCGTGGCCTGGGTGCCCTGCCCCCAGCCACGACCCTGCCAGCCACCGGAACCGATCGCGATGCGTGACTGCAGGATGTTCCAGCCGGTGCCGAGCGGGTCTGCCGCCGGATCGAGGAAGGTCAGCACGCGATCCTTCTGGTACTGACGCAACAGACCGAACCATGCCAGGGGTGCGGCCACCGCAAGCCCTGTTGCCCCGGTCGCCACCCATCCCCAGTGCAGGCCCGCCAGCAACAAGGCGAACACGCCGCTGGCGGTGACCAGCGTTGCGGTACCGAGGTTGGGCTGCATCAGGATCAGTACTGCAGGCATGCCGATCAGCACCGCAGCCGTCAGTACCGTGCGTGGCGACGGCGGCAGCGGTTGGCGATGCAGGTACCAGGCCATCATCAGCGGCAGGCTGAGCTTGAGCAGTTCGGACGGTTGCAGGTAGAACACGCCGAGGTTGAGCCAGCGCTGCCCGTATTTGCCGGTGCCGACCACGTAGACCGCCATCAGCGGCAGCATCGACAACGCATACAACGCTGGTGTCCACGCCCGCAGGCGCAGCAGCGAAACACGCGACAGCAGCCACATCGCCACCAGGCCACCGGCAAAGCGCGCCGCCTGCCCGGCCACGGGGCCGGACACGCTGTGCAGCACCGCCAGGCCGACGCCCATCAGGATCAACAACGCAACCAGCAACGGCAGATCGATCGTGCGCACCGCCTCACGGCAGCCGCCAAGCAGTCGTTTCCATTCCACACGGCCACGGTAGCAATGCGTGCTTGCGTGAAGCTGTCAGCGCGGTGCCGCATTTGTAGAGTCGAGCCATGCCCGACTGCCTTTCATACAGCAGAAGCAGCCGAGCATGGCTCGGCTCTACAAGAATCAGGAGCAGGAAGCGCGGCGGCTAGCCGTAGCCGCCGTGCACCGGGTTGTGGCTGCGCACCGCCATCACCAGGCCGAAGCCGGCCAGCAGTGACACCGCCGAGGTACCGCCGTAACTGATCAGCGGCATCGGCACGCCCACCACCGGCAGCAGGCCGGAAATCATCCCGCCGTTGACCAGTACGTAGACGAAGAATGCCAGTCCGGTGGCCCCGGCAAGCAGGCGCGAATAGGAATCGCGCGATTGGCTGGCAACCCACAGGCAACGCCCGATCACCAGCAGGTACAGCGCCAGCACGGTGGCCACGCCGATCCAGCCGAATTCCTCGCTCAGCACCGAGAACGCGAAGTCGGTGGTCTGCTCGGGAATGAAGTTCAGGTGCGACTGCGAGCCCTCGCCCCAGCCCTTGCCATCGAAGCCCCCGGAACCGATCGCGATCTTCGACTGGATGATGTTCCAGCCGGCGCCAAGCGCGTCCATTTCCGGGTCCAGGAACATCATGATTCGGTCCTTCTGGTACGGCCGCAGCAGCCAGAACCAGGCCACCGGCGCGACCGCGGCCACGCCGCCTACGCCCAGCCCGACCCACCACCACGGCAGGCCTGCCAGCAGCAGCACGAACACGCCACTGGCGGCGATCAGCACACCGGTGCCGAAGTCCGGCTGCAGCATCACCAGGCCGGTCGGTACGCCGATGATGACCAAGGCCACGAGCACGGTATTGAAGCGCGGTGGCAGCGGCATCCTGTGCAGGTACCAGGCCACCATCATCGGCAGGCTCACCTTCAGCAGCTCGGCCGGCTGCAGGTAGAAGAACTTCAGGTCCAGCCACTGCCGGCCATACTTGCCGGTGCCGAGCACGAACACCGCCAGCAACGGAATCATCGAGATTGCATAGATCATCGGCGTGGCCGAGCGGATGCGCAGGATAGGCACGCGCGAGATGCCCCACAGCGCCGCCATGCCCACCGCGAAGCGCGCGCCCTGGGCCATCACCAGGCTGTCGCCTCCGGCACTCTTCAGGGTCGCCAGGCCGATCACCATCAGCGCGCCGAGGGCCAGGCACAGCACCCAGTCCAGCGTACTGAAGAAGCGGCGCAGCATGTCGCCGGCCCAACGCAGGAACACTCTCATCGTGCGGGCTCCGCAGGGGTCGGCCGTGGCGTGGCCGGCAACGCGGCGGCCTGCGCATCCGGCTGCGGCGCGGGTGCAGGCGCCGGTGCAGGCACGCCGATCAGCACCGGATGTTCTCCCACCTGTGCAGCGGCAAGGTCGCCGGCCTGGCGCGCGCTCGCGTCTTCGTTGTCGAACGCGGTGGCGCCGATGGCAGTGGTGCCGCGCTCGCTGTCCAGCGGCTGCATGCCTTCGGGCATCTTGCCCAGCAGGTAGGCATCGAACACCTTGCGGGCGATCGGCGCCGCGGCTGAACCACCGTAGCCACCGCCTTCCACCGCCACCGCAATCGCGATCACCGGGTTTTCGACCGGCGCGAAGCCAACGAACAGCGCGCGGTGGCGCAGGTGCATCGGCAGGCTCTTCGGGTTCACTGCAGCAGTGCCCTTGCGGCTGATGACCTGTGCGGTACCGGTCTTGCCGGCCATCACGTACGGCGCACCCACCGCCACGCGCCAGCCGCTGCCGCCGGGCCGCATGGTCGCCATCATGCCCTCGCGCACGGCCTGCACGTTGTTGGGGTTGGGGCTGATCGGCTTGCTTTCGCCGGCCGGCATTGCCGTCCAGTCGCTGTCGAATCCTTCGCGCTGCTGGATCACCAGGTGCGGGGTGCGCAGCTGGCCGTCGGCCAGCGCGCTGACGCCGCGCGCCAGCTGCAGCGGGGTGACCTTCCAGTCGCCCTGGCCGATGCTGATGTTGACCGTGTCGCCCGGGAACCAGGCTTCCTTGCGGGTCTTCCGCTTGTAGGCCGGCGACGGCAGGATGCCGCCGATTTCGCCGGTGAGGTC
This sequence comes from Stenotrophomonas sp. A3_2, assembly GCF_036624925.1. Taxonomy (NCBI): domain Bacteria; kingdom Pseudomonadati; phylum Pseudomonadota; class Gammaproteobacteria; order Lysobacterales; family Lysobacteraceae; genus Stenotrophomonas; species Stenotrophomonas sp. A3_2. The sequence goes on along the minus strand of NZ_JAZKVY010000356.1, from coordinate 9,000 downwards.
GATGCCGGTCGGCTGGCCGAAGCCGTAGTACTCCATGTAATGGTCGAAGCGCTCGATGCCCAGGTCCAGCGCCAGCTTGTAGTAATAGGTATTGACCGATTCGGCGATCGACTTGCGCAGGTCGGTCCAGCCGTGGCCGCCGCGATGCGCATCACCCCAGCCACGTGAAGTGCCGGGCAGGTAGAACATGCCGGTGGACAGCACCTTGTCTTCCGGGCGGCGCACGCCCGAATCCAGGCCGGCCAGGCCGATCAGGGGTTTCAGCGTGGAACCGGGGGCGACGCCACCGAGCACCAGGCGGTTGAACTGCGGCCGCGACGGGTTTTCGTTCAATGCCTTGAAGTCGGCATGGGAAATGCCGTTGACGAACAGGTTGGGGTCGTAGGACGGCAGGCTGACCATCGCCAGCACTTCGCCGGTACGCGGGTCCATCGCCACCGCCGAGCCTTCCTGGTCGCCGAAGGCAGCCACCATCGCGCGCTGCAGGTCGGCGTCGATCGACAGCCGCAGGTCCGCACCGGACTGCGCGGCCACCCGGCCGATGGTGCGGATCGCGCGGCCCTGCACGTTGGTCTCGACCTGTTCATAGCCGACCCGGCCACGCAGCTGCTGCTCGTAATAGCGCTCCAGGCCGGATTTGCCGATGTGGGTCAGCGCGGCATTACCTTCGCCGAGGATTTCCAGATCCTTGTCATCGACGCGACCGACGTAGCCGATGATGTGCGCGAACAGATCGCCATACGGGTAGCGCCGGGTCAGGTAGGGTTCCAGCTCGACCCCCGGGAAACGCCAGCGGTCGACGGCAAAGCGCGCCATCTCCTCGTCGCTCATGCGCAGCTTCAGCGTGACCGGCAGGAACTTGCGGCGCGCCTTGCGCGACTTGTTGAACGCTTCCAGCTCTTCCGGGCTGATGTTGATGATCTTCGCCAGCCCTTCCAGGGTGGCGTCCATGTCCTTGACCTTGTCCGGGGTCACGTCCAGGCGGAACGCCGGCACGTTCTCGGCCAGCAGGCGGCCATTGCGGTCGTAGATCATGCCGCGCCCGGGCACCACCGGCCGCGGCTTGATGCGGTTGGCTTCCGAGCGCGTGGCATAGACGTCGTGGTCCAGCACCTGCAGCTTGAAGTACCAGCCGCCCAGCCCCAGCAGGCAGACCAGCACGCCCAGGAAACCGAGCGCCGCGCGACGGCGGAACTGCTCGGCTTCGGCGTGTGGATTCTTGACCTGGCGGCGCGGAATCATGGCTCAGCGCCCGCGCTTGCCGAAGCGCACCGCGTCCAGCAGCACGAACACCAGCGGCCACAGGCCCATGCCCAGCAGCGGGGCCCACCAGTACGACCACGGCAGGGTCGGTTCGCCCACCAGGATGTGCACCAGTGCGCTGACGATGCGGTCGTTGAACAGCAGGCCGCCGATGGCCAGCATCTGCTGCGACATCGGGAAGAAGCGGATGCGCGCGCGGAAGCGCTGCAGGATGAAAGCCAGCATCACCAGCCGCAGTGCCTGCTCGCCGAGGACACCGCCGTACAGCAGGTCGGCGATGACGCCGCTGGCGAAGGCGATGCCCAGGCCGACGCGCTCGGGCGCTTCGATGACCCAGTACGCCAGCACCAGCGCCAGCCAGTACGGGCGCAGCGGCTGCAGCAGCGCCGGCAACGGCAGCAGGCCCAGCAGCAGCGCCACCACCAGGCTGGCCGGCAGCACCCATGGCTTGTCGCGCAGGCGGCTCATCGCTGCGCCTCCGGCGTGGTCGGTTGCCGGCCAGCGGCCGGCACTACCGGGGCGCTGACCGGAGCTGGCGTCGTTGCCGCTGGCGCGGTTCCCACGGGCACGGTGGCGCCGGTGGCCGGGCCACCCGGGGCGGTTTCTTCCAGCTGCAGGCGCAGCTCCGGCGGAATGCGGATCGCCGCGCCCGGGCGCAGCAGCAGCACGTCGCGGCCGCGGTCGAGCTGCGCCGCCGGCTTCAGTTCGCCGACCAGGAACGCATGGGTGTCGTCCGGTCGCAGGCCGGTGATGGTGCCGACCGGGAAGCCGGCCGGGAAACGACCGCCAAGACCGGAGGTGACGATCTCATCGCCCACTTCCACCCCGGCGCTGAGCGGAATATCGCGCAGTTCCAGCGTGTCGCCGCGGCCATAGACGATCAGGCGAACGCCGTTGCGGGCCACGGTGACCGGCACGGCATGGTCAGGGTCGGTCAGCAACAGCACGGTAGAGGTGCCGCCGGTGACGCTGATCACCTGGCCCATCAGGCCGCCGGCGTCGATCACCGCCTGGCCGACATGCACGCCCTCGCGGCTGCCGGCATCGAGTACCAGGCGCTGTTTGACCGGGTCCAGGTCGATGTCCAGGATCGGCGCCAGCTGCACGTCCAGGCCACTGCGCTCGGCCACGTTCAGCAGTTCGCGCAGCTGGGCATTGTCCAGTGCGGCGGTCTGCAGGCGGGTCAGGCGCGCGTTGGCCAGCAGCAGCTGGTTGCGCAGTTCGCGGTTCTCGGCGACCAGCTGGCTGTGGCTGGCGGCAGAATCCTTGACCTGGTTGCCGAGCTTGCCGGGCAGGCCGGCCAGTGCCCAGACCGGCTGCACCAGGCTGTTGGCCTGCTCGCGCAGGCGCGCCAGCCAGCCGGCCTGGTCATCGAGCACGATCAGCGTGATGGCCAACGCGAGATAGGCCAGCAACCGCAGGGGGCTGGCGGCATCACCGGATCGGGAGGCGACGGGAGGACCGGCGTAGGGCGGCACGGCAACGATTCAACTGGCAGAAGGCGGAAGGGAAACACGCGGGCGCCCCGCCGGTGCCGGCCCGCCATCACGGCGGGCCGCACCCCGGAAGGGCGCGGCGGGCAGGAACGGCCGGGACGGCTTATTCCGGCGCAAAGAACTCGTTGCCGTGCATGTCCACCAGCTCCAGCGCACGACCGCCGCCGCGGGCCACGCAGGTCAGCGGATCGTCGGCCACCTGCACGTGCAGGCCGGTTTCCTCGGAGATCAGGCGGTCCAGGTCGCGCAGCAGGGCGCCGCCACCGGTCAGCACGATGCCGCGCTCGGCGACGTCGGCGCACAGTTCCGGCGGGGTCTGCTCCAGCGCCAGCTTCACCGCGCTGACGATGCCCGACAGCGGTTCGTGCAGGGCCTCGAGCACCTCGTTGGAGCTGATCTTGATCATCTTCGGCACGCCCTCGGCGAGGTTGCGGCCGGAGATTTCCATCTCGATCACTTCCGCCTGCGGGTAGGCGCAGCCCAGCTCGACCTTGATGCGCTCGGCGGTGGCTTCACCGATCAGCATGCCGTGGTTGCGGCGCACGTAGTTGGTGATGGACTCGTCGAAGCGGTCGCCGCCGATGCGGACCGAGGCCGAATAGACGATGCCGTTGAGCGAGATCACCGCCACTTCGGTGGTGCCGCCGCCGATGTCGATGACCATCGAGCCACGGGCTTCGGTGACCGGCATGCCGGCGCCGATCGCGGCGGCCATCGGCTCTTCGATCAGGAACACGTCACGGGCACCGGCTTCCTCGGCCGATTCCTTGATCGCGCGGCGCTCGACCTGGGTCGAACCGGCCGGCACGCAGACCAGCACGCGCGGGCTCGGGCGCAGCACGCGCGACTTGTGCACCTTCTTGATGAAGTGCTTGAGCATCGCCTCGGTGTAGGTGAAGTCGGCGATGACGCCGTCCTTCATCGGGCGGATGGTGGTGATGTGGCCCGGGGTACGGCCCAGCATCTGCTTGGCTTCGGCGCCCACGGCTGCCACCGAGCGGGTGCCACCGATGGCACGGTCCTGGCGCACGGCCACGACCGATGGCTCGTTCAGTACGATCCCCTGCCCGCGCACGTAGATGAGGGTGTTGGCCGTGCCCAGGTCGATGGACAGGTCGTTGGAGAACATGCCACGGAGTTTCTTGAACATCTGAGGAAGGAGTCCTGAGGGGTGTCGTGCCCGCCGCGGGATGGCGAAAAAATGGGCAGAAATCGAGGCCGACAAGCCTAGCAACCCGCCTGCCGCCGAGCAAGGAAAAAACTAGCTGAACCCGCGTCTTCACAGGCTTTCGGCCTGATCAGGTCTCACCCGGTTCTGGCCCTGAGCGGCACCAGCGGGTAACCTTTGCGCCGTCGGGCGCCCAAGGGCGCCGTTTGCTTGCCCGCTGAACCGGGCCGGCCCACCCCAAAATTCACCGCATAGGCTTACATCGATGTCCGCTCTGATCTGTGGTTCTCTTGCCTTCGACACCATCATGGTGTTCCCGGACCAGTTCAAGAATCACATCCTGCCGGACAAGGTGCACATCCTGAACGTGTCGTTCCTGGTCCCACGCATGCGCCGCGAGTTCGGCGGCTGCGCCGGCAACATCGCCTACAACCTGCACCTGCTGGGTGGCCAGCCGATCCCGATGGGCACGGTGGGATCGGACTTCGGCCCGTACCGCGAGTACTTCGAAGGCCTGGGCATCGACCTGTCGCGCGTGCGCGTGATCGATGAGCTGTTCACCCCGCAGGCGTTCATCACCACCGATCACGACAACAACCAGATCACCGCCTTCCACCCGGGCGCGATGATGCGTTCCTACGAGAACCACGTGCGTGGCGTGCCGGGCGTGACCCTGGGCCTGGTCGGCCCGGACGGCCGCGAAGGCATGATCCAGAACGCGCAGGAATTCCACGAGGACGGCATCCCGTTCATCTTCGACCCGGGCCAGGCCATGCCGCTGTTCAACGGCCCGGAGCTGCGCGCGTTCATCGATCAGGCCGACTACGTGGTGGTCAACGACTACGAGTCGAACCTGCTGCAGGAGCGCACCGGCTGGGACGAAAAGGAGATCGTCAGCCGGGTCAAGGCCTACATCACCACCCGTGGCCCGAAGGGTGCGGTCATCCACACCCCGGAAAAGAGCTACGACATCCCGCCGGCGCACGAGCGCCGCGTGGTCGACCCGACCGGCTGTGGCGACGCCTTCCGCGCCGGCCTGATCTACGGCATCCAGAAGGGCTACGACTGGCTGACCATCGGCCGCATGGGCAACCTGATGGGCGCGCTGAAGGTCGAACACCCGGGCACGCAGAACCAGCGCTTCACTTTCGATGAGTTCAACGAGCAGTTCAAGCAGCAATTTGGCTACGCGCTTAGCGCGTAACCAAATTGCTCGCGCATTCCACCTTATCCCCGCGCCTTCGGCGCGCCCCCTTGAACAACACGGGGGCTTTCCACCCGATGCGCTGCTGGGAATGCTGTTGGTAGGTGTCGACCTTGGTCGACACACTGTTTGATTCCTGTAGAGCCGAGCCATGCTCGGCTTGCGCGCGCCAGCGCGATCTGACCGGAGAGCAGCCGAGCGTGGGCTCGGCTCTACATCATCAGGCGCCCTGCCAGGCAGCCAACAAGGCGCGGCAATCGGCGAAATGCCAGTCGGCACGGCCCGGCCACGGATTTTCCGGCAGATTGACCAGCACGGTGTGCGTGCCTGCGGCACGGCCGCACTCCAGGTCGTAGGCGTGGTCACCGACCATCACTGCCTCCGCAGCCCCGATCCCCCAACGCCGCAGATGCTGCTGCAGGCCATCCGGTGAGGGTTTGGGCACCGCTTCATCGCGGCCGATGATGTCGGCATCGTCGAACAACGCCCCGACCCCGATCGCGTCCAAGGTCAGCTTCGCCAGCGCATGATCATTGCGGGTCAGGATGCCGAGCCGGCAGCCTGCCGCCGACAACGCGCGCAGCAGCTTCAGCGCACCCGGTGCCGGCAGTGCGTCCTCGGCCAGCGCGCGCTCATGATCCAGCAGCCACGCGCGCTTGGCCTGCGCCGGTGCGTCCGGCAAGGCCGCAATATGGTCAAGGATGTCTTCCTCGGCCGCGATCTCCAGCGCGCGGCGGATCGCGGCGAAATCATGCACGGCGACGGTCAGCGTGCCATCCATGTCGAACACCCAGTGCCGGATCGCGGACAACGCGTGCACGGCGCTGCCCGCCGCAACGATCACTGCCACCACTGCGGCATGCGGCTGGCGTCGACGCCACCGGTTTCGAACACAGCAGTGCGGGTGCCACCGGCCTTGACCGGGAACTCGATGCTGATCGATTTGCCCTTGCGCGCCAGCTTCCACAGCGCCTTCTGATCGGTGATGAACAGGGCGATGGCTTCATCGGTCTTCGGGCGCCACGCGGCCATCGACACCGGCTTGCCGTCGTCCACGGTCACTTTCACCGTGCACTGCGGGCAACGGAAATCGCCGGCCTGCAGCACCAGATACGCATGCCGCTTCCACTCCGGATGATCGCGGAACACCAGCTGCACCGGCTTGGCGCCGCTGCCATCCACGTCCACCCGTTCCTTGCTGTAGATCTGCGCCGAAACCTGGTTGCCCTTGTTGCCCACCGGAATCTGGTTGTACTGCCATAGCGCCTGCATGCGGCGCAGGTCGCGCGCGGCATCGCCCTTGGCCTTGACCTCGTCGAAGCCTGCGGCGATGCGGTCGGCGGCAGCGGTGTCCTTGTACTGGTCCAGCAGCGAGGCACCATGCAGGCGTGCGCGTTCCCAGTCCTGCGCGGCCACGGCCATGTCGTACTGCTTGGCCACGTCTTCGGCCTTGGCCTCCTTCTGCGCCTGCACGGCGGCCGCGGCGGCTTCCTGCGCCTTGCGCTCTTCCTCGGGGTTGCTGCAGGCGGCCAGGGCCAAGGTGCAGGCGGTGAGCAGGATCAGTCGTTTCATGGCGGAGGTCCTTTGCGAGTGCATCCCGATTCTATCGGCAGCGAAAAGCGGATACACCAACGGCGGGTTTCCCCGCCGTTGGTGGTGAAGCAGTGACCGGTTGCCGGCCAGCGGCCGGCACTACCGCTTACTTGGCTTCAGCCTTGGCCAGCATGTCCTGGACCGAGGCGGTGGTGATCGGGTGGTAGCCCGGCTTGGCCTTTTCGAAGGCCTGCTTGGCCAGCTCCAGCCCCTTCGGGGTCTTCACCAGTTCGGCGTAGATCGGCAGGATCAGCTTGCGACGGCCGACGCGCTCGATGAATGCCGCCGCGCCTTCATTGGCCTGCTCGTAGCCGCTGCGGATCGCCAGCGGGTACCAGCGCATGGCGATTTCGCCATTCGGGGTGCCGGTGAAGTGGAAGGCCTTGTCCAGCGTGGCCAGCTTGTCCAGCGGCTGGGTCGCGCCCAGGCCGTCGATGAAGCGCACCCATTCCTGGGTGCTCCAGTCGGCGATGACCTGGCTGCTGGGCACGGTGCCGGCGCTGGCAAAGGCGATGCGTGCGGTATCGACGCTGCTGAAGTTGCGCGACTGCGCCTTGGCCGCGAACGCCGGGATACCCGGCTCGTCCAGCCATGCCTTCAGTTCGGCCTCGGTCACTGCCGACGGATTCTTCGGCAGCAGGTTCTTCTTCATGTAGTCGACGAACTGGTCGGTGTTCGCGCTCTGGAAAGCATGGTCATCGAACCAGCCGCGCAGGAACGGATCGAAGGTCTCGCGGCCGAAGCGCTGCTCCAGGAACTCCAGGAACCATGCACCCTTGACGTAGGCGACCTGGCTGAGCGCTTCGTCGGGGTCGCGCTCGTTCAGCGGCGGCAGCGCCAGCGCCTGGTCGGCCGGGCTCATGTCCTTCACTTCGGCCAGCAGGTCGGTCTGGTCGATCTGCTTCTCCATCTCGGCCATCTCCTTGCCGTACAGGGCTTCGGTGATGCGGCCCTGGACGTAGGTAGTGAAGCCTTCATTGAGCCAGATGTCCTTCCAGCTGGCGTTGGTCACCAGGTTGCCCGACCAGCTGTGCGCCAGTTCATGGGCGACCAGCGAGACCAGCGACTTGTCGCCGACGATCACGGTCGGGGTGGCGAAGGTCAGGCGCGGGTTCTCCATGCCGCCGAACGGGAACGACGGCGGCAGCACCAGCATGTCGTAGCGGCCCCAGCGGTATTCGCCGTACAGCTTCTCGGCGGCACCGATCATCTTCTCGGTGTCCTCGAATTCCTTGGCGGCCTTGTTGACCATGGTCGGCTCGGCCCAGACGCCGGAGCGGCCGGAGATCGGCTCGAACACCAGGTCGCCGGCAGCGATGGCCAGCAGGTAGGACGGAATCGGCTGCGGCATCTTGAAGGTGTAGTCACCGTCACGCGCGGCCTTCGGATCGTTGTCGGCGCTCATCAGCACCATCACGTCCGGGCGCGAGACCACGTGCGCGCTGTAGGTGAAACGCACGCTCGGGGTGTCCTGCAGCGGCACCCACGAACGGGCGTGGATGGCCTGCGACTGGCTGAACATGAAGGGCAGCTTCTTGCCCTCGGTCATCGACGGCGCCAGCCACTGCAGGCCCGAGGCGGTCGGTGCGGTGTGGTAGCTCACTTCCACCTTGGCCGGCTGTTCCGGGGCCTCGATGGTCAGCTTGCTGCCGAACACCTTGTCAGCGGCGGCCAGCTCGAACTTCAGCGGGCTGCGCGCGCCATCGGCGGCGACGGCCTCGACCTTGGACACGGTCAGCTCGCGGGTGTCGAGCACCAGCTGCCTGGCGTCCTTCTGCTTCCATTCCAGGGTGTAGGTGGCGGTGCCGCCGATCTGCTTCTGGTCGAAGTCCAGCTTCAGATCCAGCGCGATGTCCTTGATGACGACCTTGTCCGGCTCGGCGTACGAGCTTTCGTCGTGGCTGCGGTTCTCGGCGTTCACGGGGGCGGCAGGGGCCTTTGCGGCAGTCGGGGCGGCGGCGGGCGCGGCCGCCTCCTGGGAGCAGCCGGCGGCCAGGGCCACGGCCAGCGGAAGGAGCATCAGCGGATTACGCATGAATCGGGACCGTTACGGGGATCAAACCCCAATGGTAACTCCCTCCGGCCGCGCAGGCGTTGCGCGGTGCGGGGTAATGGCGGCCCACAGCACCGGTAGTGGCGGGGGGGGGGCGGGGCCCCCCCCCCCCCCCCCCCCCCCCACTACCGGTGCTGTGGGCCGCCATTACCCCGCACCGCGCAACGCCTGCGCGGCCGGAGGGAGTTACCATTGGGGTTTGATCCCCGTAACGGTCCCGATT